>CACCHS010000043.1 GCA_902545825.1 uncultured Pelagibacteraceae bacterium | reverse complement strand
GCTGTTTTTGCCGAAATTATTTTTAAATAAGTTTCCTCTAACATATCAACCTCACCTTTATGTTGAAGTTGTAGTACTTCTCCTTGTGATATTTCAGCTGAAGTCGATGATAAAAGTTTCAAAACTTCTAGATTGCCATCCTCCACCATCATTTCGAAGCATCTGCTCAACAAATAATCACCAACAAGAATTGATGATTGATTTCCCCAAATTTTATTTAATGTCTTTTTACCTCTTCTAACATCACTATTATCTATGACATCGTCGTGCATTAGAGTAGCTGCGTGAATTAATTCTACACACGCTGCTAAATTTACATCTCTAGATCCTTTTTGGTAGTCGCAGAGTTTTGCTGAGCCTAAAGTTAACAATGCCCTTAGTCTTTTTCCGCCTGTTCTTAAATGGTAACTTGTCATTTCGTCAACTAGCTCAACTTTACTAGATAATTTAGATCTAATTCTTTCCTCAACTAAAATTAACTTATCTTCAACAGAACTTTTAAGTTCTGAATAAGAATTATTTATCTTATTTTTTAACTGAACAACTGTGCCCATAGCTGTAAACTAGTATAATAACATCAATATTATACTTATCAATTGACGCACCTAAAACTTCAACTATAAGTAGACTTTATATTTTATCATAAATTTTATAAGCATACGTATGTTTTCAATTTTCAAAAAAAAAAAAATTATACCTCACATCAAATTGAATGGGGTAATAGGCAATGTTGGAAAGTTTAAGCAAGGAATAAATTTTGCTAGTCAGGAAGAAATAATTAAAAAGGCTTTTTCTATAAAAAAAGCACCAGCAGTAGCAATTTCAATAAATTCTCCTGGAGGATCTCCGGTTCAATCACATTTAATTCATGATCAAATTAAATCTTTAGCCAAAAAACACAAAAAAAAAGTACTAATTTTTGCGGAGGATGTAGCTGCATCAGGAGGTTATCTTATTGCTTGTTCTGGTGATGAAATTTATGCAAATCAAAGTTCCATTATAGGATCTATAGGAGTTATATATTCATCATTTGGGTTTACTGAGCTTATAAGTAAAATTGGTGTTCAAAGAAGAGTTTATACTGCCGGAAAAAATAAAAGTACTCTCGATCCCTTTATGGAAGAAAAAAAAGAGGATATTGATAGATTGAAAAATATTCAATTAGATCTTCATAAAGATTTTATAGAGGTTGTAGAAAATAGTCGTTCAAAAAAATTAAAAAAAGACTCAGGTATAGAATTATTTTCAGGTGAATTTTGGTCTGGAAGAAAAGCAAAAGAGCTTGGTCTTATTGATGGAATAGGAAATGCTGAACAAGTTTTAAAAGAAAAATTTGGTGAAGATGTTATAATTAAAAAATTTGAAAAACAAAAAGGTTGGCTTGCAAGCAAACTATCGTCAGAGAGTCATACTGAAAAAGTCATAAGTTTTATGGAAGAAAGATCTATCTGGCAAAGATATGGTTTTTAAAAAAAAAAAGAAACAACCTAAATTTCAAACATTTCAAGATACCATTTTGAGTCTTCAAAAGTATTGGAGTAAACAAGGTTGTATAATTTTACAGCCCTACGATATGGAGGTTGGCGCAGGCACTTTTCATCCAGCGACAACGCTCAGATCACTGGGACCAAATCCTTGGAAGGCAGCATATGTTCAACCTTCAAGAAGACCAACCGATGGAAGATATGGTGATAACCCAAATAGACTTCAGCACTACTATCAATTTCAAGTAATAATAAAACCATCACCAAAAAATATAAAAAAACTTTATTTAAACAGTTTAAAAACGATAGGCATTAATCACAAAGAACATGACATTCGTTTTGTAGAGGATGATTGGGAAAGCCCGACTTTAGGTGCAGCTGGACTTGGCTGGGAAGTTTGGTGTGATGGGATGGAGATAACTCAATTTACCTATTTTCAACAAATGGCAGGCTTTGAATGCAAACCAGTTTCGGTTGAACTTACATATGGTTTAGAAAGATTGTGTATGTTCACTCAACAGAAAAAAAATGTTTATGATTTAATATGGAATAGTGAAGACATTAAATATAGAGATGTATTTCATCAAGCGGAAAAGGAATTCTCTACTTATAATTTTGAATTAGCAAATACAGAAAATCTTTTCAAAATTTTTGATATGACTGAAAAAGAAGCCAAGATGCTCACTGAAAATAACGTGTCATTACCAGCCTATGATCAATGTTTAAAGGCAAGCCATATTTTTAATATTTTAGATGCACGTGGTGTAATAAGTGTTGCTCAAAGAGCTGAATATATATCAAGGATAAGAGATATTACAAAAGGTGCAGCTG
>CACCHS010000042.1 GCA_902545825.1 uncultured Pelagibacteraceae bacterium | reverse complement strand
TCAGCAATTTCTACAATTTGTGACCATGAAGATAGTGTGGCGGCTGTAGATGCGGAAGATAAGGTGCTAGGATACAGAAATTGGCTATCATTAATGAAAGGAAATTTAACATCAAAGTTTAAAAAAAATAATAAGACAATCCTTAGAAAATTAAACTTAGATAGACAATACTTGTCACCAAAAGGTAAAAAAATAGTGTTACATGGAAGATCCTTGTTGCTTAATAGGAATGTTGGGCACCTAATGACAAATCCTGCAATTTTATTGAAAGATGGCTCTGAATGTCCAGAAGGGATTTTAGATGCATTTGTAACATCTGCTGCTTGTATTCATGATTTTAAAAGGAAGGGAAATTCTAGAACAAATTCAATTTATATTGTTAAACCTAAAATGCATGGTCCAGATGAATGCTCATTTACAAACAAAATTTTCGAAAAAGTTGAAAAAGTTCTTAAATTTAAAAAAAATCAAATTTTGTGTGGCATAATGGATGAAGAGAGGAGAACGAGTGTTAATTTAAAAGAATGTATAAGAATTTTAAAAAAAAGAGTGTTTTTTATAAATACAGGATTTCTTGATAGAACTGGAGACGAAATTCATACTTCAATGGAAATTGGGCCAATGATTTTGAAGGGTGATATGAAATCATCAAAATGGATAAAAGCATATGAAAATAATAATGTCGATGTGGGATTAGATTGCGGCTTTTCTGGAAAAGCTCAAATAGGAAAAGGGATGTGGGCAATGCCAGATTTATTAAAAGAGATGATGGAACAAAAAATATCTCACCCTTTATCAGGTGCTAATTGTGCTTGGGTACCATCCCCAACAGCTGCAGCAATACATGCATTACATTATCATGATGTCGATGTATTTATTTTGCATCAAAAACTTAAAAATAGAAAAAAAGCTAAATTAGATGATCTTTTAACTATACCCCTTAATACTCAAAAAAAATGGTCAAAAGAGCAAATAGAAAGAGAGTTAAGAAATAATGCACAAGGAATATTAGGTTACGTAGTAAGATGGGTAGACCAGTCTGTAGGATGTTCAAAGGTTCCAGATATTAATGGTGTTGGATTAATGGAAGATAGAGCTACTTGCAGAATAAGCAGCCAGCACATAGCGAATTGGCTTCATCATGGTGTATGTAGCAAGAAACAAGTTTTAGAGATAATGAAAAAAATGGCAAAAATTGTAGACTATCAAAACTTAAAAGACCGAGGTATGAAAGATCAAGATCCATATCAAGCGATGTCTGGAAATTTTGATAAATCAATTGCTTTTAAAGCGGCTTGCGACCTTGTTTTTCATGGAAAATATCAGCCCTCGGGTTACACAGAGCCATTATTACATTTTAATAGATTGATGAAAAAATCAATTTGATTCTGAATTTAATCCTGCTCTATTTTTAAAAGCGGAATAAAGTGTTCCATCATCTAAATTTTCAATTTCTCCTCCAACTGGTAGACCTTGTGCAAGTTTGGTAACTTTCACATTAGTGCTATTTAAACTTTCATGAACGTAGTATGCTGTTGTCTGACCTTCAACAGTTGCGCTCGTTGCTAGGATCACTTCCTCGATTTTTTGAGTTTTTACTCTTTTAACAAGTGAGGAAATTAACAAATCATCTTTTTTTTGACCAGATGAATTAATTGTTCCACCTAATATATGAAAATATCCTTCAAATATATTTGAGCTTTCGATGCTCCATTGATCCGCTATACTTTCTACAACACAAATTTTATTATATTTTTTATCTAAAATTTTGCAGTTATCGTAGCTGCAGTCGATCGATGTTGGTTTTAAAATTCCACAAATTTTGCAGCTATAAATATTTTTATAAATATCAGCTAATCCTTTAGCCATGGGCTTGATAAGTTCATCCCTATTATTAACTAATTTGAGAACAATTCTTTTTGCTGATTTAGGTCCAAGTCCTGGCAATTTGGAAATAATTTTAATTAAATTTTCTATTTCATCAATTTTTTGCATAAATCTAAAGTGGCCATTTAAATCCAGGAATACCAAACCCACCTGTTACTTTGGATATTTCTTCAGAGGTTTTAGATTTGAGCTTCTCTTTTGCATTATTGTGTGCAGCTACTATTAAGTCCTCAATTACGGATTTATCCTCTTTCATAATATCTTCTGAAATGAAAATGCCAATCATTTCAGCATCGCCGTTTAATGTTACTTTAACTGAATTTGATCCAGAAATACCCTCAACTTTAATACTTTTTATTTTTTCCTGACTCTCTTTCATTTTATTTTCTAGCTCTTTTGCTTTATCTAAAATTTTTGAAAAATCAGTCATTTATTTCTTCATTTTTAACGTCTACTAATTCTGCGTCGTCAAAGAATTCTTTAATTTTTTTATAAGTTTTTGTTTTTTTGGC
>CACCHS010000041.1 GCA_902545825.1 uncultured Pelagibacteraceae bacterium | reverse complement strand
CTGATGTTTTAGAAGCTAACAGAGATATACTAATCGAGGGTAATTCAATTATCTTAACTCTTACAAAAAATAATTTAGATGATGATAATCGTTTTAGACGTATTAATGTGAGAAAAGTTGCATCTTTAAAAAATCTCTATGAAAAACCAATAAATAACATAGAAATTCTAATTAAAGACGAAAAATACTTAAATCAGGTTCAAAAATTATTAGAAAAAAAAGGTCAAACTCAAGTCATCATTAAAATACTAGATCAGGATAATAAGTTAGTATTTAATTTAAAAAATAAGAGGTTAGTTGATAGAAAAAACCTAAACCTGCTTAAAAACCAAGGTATTTCTACTAATATTTTTTAAAAAAATACTTGTTAAATTTTAAATAAGATTGTAAATAGAGCCAAATTAACACGCACACAGTTAGTGGTTGAAAAACCTCCGGTCCTTTAATGGAAATAACTGTGGAGGCATAACCGGAAAAAACTATGAAATTACCTGAACTAAGTATACAACAATTATTAGACGCTGGCGTTCATCTTGGTCATAAAACCTTGAGATGGAATCCAAAAATGAAGAGATATATCTTTGGAAAAAGAGACTCAATTCATATTATTGACTTAACACAAACTTTAGAACTAACCAAAGTTGCTTTAGAAAAAATCTTTGAAGTAATTAAGAATAATGGAAAAATACTTTTTATCTCAACAAAAAAACAGGCATCCGAGGCAATTGCAGATTTAGCAAAAGAAACGAACCAATACTACGTTAATTATAGATGGCTCGGTGGAATGCTTACAAATTGGGGCACAATATCAAATTCAATAAAAAAATTACATAAATTAAATAATGATCTAGTTGCGGAAAATAGAGGATTTACAAAAAAAGAGCTTTTAAAGATGAGTATACAGCGTGATAAATTACAAAGATCACTTGGTGGTATATCCGATATGAAAAAAGTTCCAGATTTAGTATTTATTATTGATACAAATTATGAGTCATTGGCAATTAAAGAATCTATTAAATTAAATATACCTATAATTGCTATATTAGACACAAATTCAGATCCAGATGGTATAAATTTTCCAATTCCTGGTAATGATGATGCAAGAAGATCAATTGATCTTTATTGTAAATTGATAAAAGAAACAATCGAAAGTGCTAAACTTGAAGCTCCATCACCAGCCGAAGAAAAAAAATTAAAAGATTTAGAAACTCTTAAGCAACCAGAAAATAAAGCGTCACTAAAAACAAAATCTAATTAAAATGAGTGACATTGAGAAGATAAAGCAATTGAGACAATCTACAGGTGCAGGTTTTAAAGATTGTAATGCCGCAATAAAAGAGTCGGGTGGAGATATCGATAAAGCAGTAGAAATATTGAGAGTTAAAGGTGTTTCAAAAGCATCAAAAAAAATGTCCAGAGAAGCCAAAGAAGGAGTAGTTGCTTTGAGTGGTAATGAAAAAAAGTTCTCTATAATAGAAGTAAATTGTGAAACAGACTTTGTAGCAAAAAATGAAGATTTCGTTAATTTTGTAAAAGAATTAAGTGAGATAAATTTATTGCACAACTCAGATGTAGAAAAAATCAAAAAAGCTAAAATGAAAAACAAAGATACGGTAGAAAATAATCTTGTATCAATTATCGCTAAGATCGGTGAAAAAATAACTATAGGTCGGGCTAAAACAATATCGAATGATTATTCACTAAATTTTAGTTACTTGCATTCAGTGGTTAAAGATAATTTATCAAAACTTGCGGTTGTAGTTTCCTTAAATACTAAAGAAAAAAATGAAAAAATTAATATTTTTGGAAAACAGCTTGCAATGCATATTGCAGCCTCTAGTCCTTTAGCACTTGAGCCTAAGGATATTCCTCAATCAATTATTGAAAAAGAACAAGAACTAGTAACTGAAGAACTAAAAAATTCTGGAAAACCTGATGAGATTGTAAAAAAAATTAGTTTAGGTAAAATAAATAAATTTAAAGAGGATAATAGTTTATTAAGTCAACCTTGGGTTATGGAACCAAAGAAAAAAGTGAAAGATATTTTAAAAGATCTGAATATATCAGATTTAAAAATTAATGACTTCTTCAGAATTAAAATTGGAGAATAGATGTTTAAAAAAGAAATTTATAATCAAAAAATGCAAAAGACTTTAGAAGTCTTTAATAAAGAACTTGGCGCTTTAAGAACTGGACGTGCTAATGCTAATATGTTGGATCTTATTAAAGTTGATGTCTATGGACAAAAGATGCCTATTAATCAACTAGCAACAATAACAACACCAGAACCAAGGACAATAAATATTCAGGTTTGGGATCTAAATAATGTTAATTTGATTGATTCGGCAATTAAAAAATCTGAATTAGGATTAAATCCTCAAATTGATGGACAACTTATCAGATTACCTATTCCAGATCTTAGCGAGGAGAGGCGAAGCGAAATGAAAAAAATGATTAAATCTATGGGCGAAAAATGTAAAATTTCTATTAGAAACATTAGAAGAGAGGGAAATGACGATTTAAAAAACTCACTCAAAAAAAAAGAAATCTCTGAAGATGAAGAAAAAAAAAATGAAAAGGAAATACAAGAAATCACAGACAATCATATAAAAATAATTGATCAAAAAGTTGTAGATAAAGAAAAAGAAATAATGACCATATGA
>CACCHS010000040.1 GCA_902545825.1 uncultured Pelagibacteraceae bacterium | reverse complement strand
AAACAGATCCAGATCTTTTTAAAGCAATTAGTGATGAACTAAGAAGACAACAACAACATATAGAGTTAATAGCATCAGAAAATATTGTTTCCCAAGCTGTGCTAGAGGCTCAAGGTTCAGTTTTAACAAATAAATACGCTGAGGGATACCCTGGTAAAAGATATTATAATGGTTGTGAGCATGTTGATGTTGCGGAAAATTTAGCAATCGAGAGATTAAAAAAATTATTTAATTGTAAATTTGCAAATGCTCAACCACACTCGGGTGCTCAAGCAAATGGTGCAGTTTTTTTAGCCTTGCTAAAACCTGGTGATACTTTTTTAGGAATGAGCTTAAACTCAGGGGGACATATAACTCATGGATTAAAAATTTCTATGTCAGGTAAATGGTTTAATGCAATTGGTTATGATGTCGATAAAAAATCAGAATTAATTGATTATGACAACGTTGAAAAATTAGCATTAGAACATAAACCAAAATTAATTATTGCTGGTGGCAGTGCCTACTCAAGAGTAATTGACTTTAAAAGATTTAGAGAAATAGCAGATAAAGTTGGAGCTTACCTTATGGTAGATATGGCTCACTTCTCAGGTCTTGTAGCTGGCAAAGGTTATCCTAATCCATGTGACTATGCTCATGTAGTAACATCTACAACACATAAAGTTTTTAGAAGTGCAAGAGGTGGTATAATTTTAACTAATCACGAAGATCTTTCAAAAAAATTTAACACAGCCGTTTTTCCTGGATATCAAGGAGGACCATTAATGCATGTTATAGCTGCGAAGGCTGCTGGTTTTCTTGAGGCATTACGTCCAGATTTTCAAGATTACATAAAATCTGTTTTATCCAATGCAAAAATTTTAGCTGAGACATTAAAAAATAATGGTTTTAAAATTTACTCTGGAGGCACAGATACTCACTTGATGCTAGTCGATCTAAAACCGTTTAATGTAAAAGGAAATTTAGCAGCAGAAAGCTTATGCAGAGCTAATATTACTTGTAATAAAAATGGAATTCCATTTGATACTGAAAGCCCAATGGTTACATCGGGAATAAGACTGGGCTCTCAAGCTGCAACAACTAGAGGATTTGGTTTAAAAGAATTTGAAATGGTGGGACAACTTATTACAAAAGTTATTAAAGGCCTTTCGTCAAATCCAGAAGATAATAGCAAAGTGGAAAATGAAGTAAGACAGGAAGTAATTGAACTATGTTCAAAATTTCCAATTTATAAACACTTAGGTTAAATAAATTTAAATGATATGTCCTTGTGAAAAAAAAGGGGAAACTTCGGTTGTTGACTCTAGGCCAACTGAAGACGGTACAGCTATAAGAAGAAGAAGGCTTTGTATATGTGGAGAAAGATTTACTACTTTTGAAAGAATACAAATTCGAGAATTAATGGTTGTAAAAAAGAATGGTAGAAAATCTCCTTTTGACAGAGATAAGTTAGCTAAATCAATTTACATCGCTCTTAAAAAAAGACCTATTGATACAGATACAGTTGAAAAATTTATTACCAAGATCTCTAGATCATTAGAAGAATTGGGACAAAATGAAATTGCATCAAATACCATTGGAACCATGGTTATGGATGGATTAAAAGACCTAGACCCGGTTGCCTATGTACGTTTTGCATCTGTGTACAGAAACTTCAGAGAAGAAAAAGATTTTATTCAATTTGTAGACAAAATAGATGTCTTCAAAAAAAGGTAAAATTAAACCAACTAATAATTATTATATGGGTTTGGCTTTAGCACTTGCTAGAGAAAACGCCGGTTTAACTAAAGAAAATCCATCTGTTGGATGTGTATTAGTTAAAAATAATCAAATTATTTCAACTGGCATAACCTCAGTGAATGGGCGTCCACACGCAGAATATAATGCAGTAAAAAATAGCGTTGATAATGTAAGTGGTTCAACTGCCTATGTCACTATGGAGCCATGCACCCATAAGGGTAAAACAGATCCTTGTTCAAGTTTACTAATTAAATCAAAGGTAAAAAAAGTTTACTTTTCAGTCTCTGATATTGATGAAAGAACTTCTAATAAAGCTCTCAAAGTCTTCAAAAAAAAAGGTATTATTGTCAAAAAGGGAATTCTTAAAAGAGAAGTAAAAAATTTTTACTCGAATTATTTTTTTAATCGCAAACATAAATTGCCTTATATAACAGGTAAAATTGCTTGCTCAAAAGACAATTATATTAAATCAAATAAATCTCAGTATATATCAAATCAGGAGTCGTTAAATGTTACTCATTTATTGAGATACAAAAATGATGGTATTTTAGTTTCGTATAAAACAATTAACGCAGATAATCCAAAGCTAAATTGTAGATTGCCCGGTTTAGAAAATTTTTCTCCAAAAATATTTATTATAGATAGAAATTTGAGGACAAAAAATTCCTCATATGTGCTTAATTGTAAAAATCGAAGAAACACTTTTATATTTCATAACTCTAATAAATTAAAAAAAATTAAATATCTAAAAAAAAAGGGGATTAAATTTATAAAAATAAAAGATGAAAATATTGAAAAATTTGACCCATATAAAATAGCAAAAGAGATCTATAAAAATAAGGTCTATAATCTATTAGTTGAGGGAGGTTTTGATATTACAAAATCTTTTTTAAAGAAAAATTTTTTTAATCAATTTTACTTATTCAAAAGCAATAATAGCCTTAAGTCAAATGGATCAATTAAAATTTCAGATATATTTTTTGGATTAAATAAAAATTTTAAAAA
>CACCHS010000039.1 GCA_902545825.1 uncultured Pelagibacteraceae bacterium | reverse complement strand
ACAATTTTGTCAAAAAAAATTTTATTTTCTTTAATATTATGGGGGAAGGAAAAATTTACTTTTTTTTTAATAAAAAAATTCTTATCAATATTTTCAAACGAATTATATTCATTAGGTTGATTTTCTGATAAATTATCAAAACCAATATTTTTTGATAATGTGGATGTAGGTGATAAACAAAGTCCGTCTTTTTTAAAGATATTTGCATACCAAAATACTGCCCAAGTATTTATTGCTCCTGACTTATTTCTTAGTATTTGTGACCAATAATTAATTTTATTATTCATATTAAATCTAAAAATATCTTGAGAAGAAAAATTATTTAATATTTTTTGAGTATTTTTATTATAATGTTTCCATCTATCTGACCAAGTTCCCCAACCCCAACAATTCATTAATCTTGTAAAATAAGTATTTGATTGACTATCTAATTTTCCAAAATCATAATTCCAAGAATTTATATGCCATACTTTTTTATTAGATTTAAATTTGTTGAGTGCTTTATTCATATAATCTAAAAAATTAGCAGAGACTATAATATCATCTTCTAAAACTATAATTTTTCCATATTTTCTAATGATCGAACCTACAGCAAGGGTAATATTTTTTGACAATCCATAATTTTTTTTTCTTAAAACTATTTTAATTTTTTTAAATCCACGAATTTTTTTTATATAAGCTCTAACCCCGGTTACATCTGCTCTATCAATTTCAGATTTAAAATTATCCGAAAAAATATATAAATTTGAGTACTTTGAAAGTTTATTTAGTCTTAAATACTTAATTGTTTTTTTTAAAGTTTCTAAACGTGTGTATGTAAAAATTACAATAGGTGCTAAGTTTTTCATTTATTTGAAATTTGATACTTTTTAAATAAATTCTGGTACATATTAATAGAGTTATTTACAATATCTATGTTTACTGTATAAGAAAAATATAAAATTATGAAATCACTTAAAAACCAGATTAACAATTTTATTTTTCCTGTTCTGCAGTCTATCGCAATAAATGTGTCAAAATTTAACGCTTTTTTGTACAAAAAAATGAAACATATCGACTGGCATAAAGATAATAATACCGAATTTATGGATCATGATCAGGATTATTTTTACCAGGCGCCCTTTAGAGGAAATTGGTTTTTTTTTGACAGAGGTGTTCTGCCAAGATTGGAAACAAATTTTTTATTTGAAAATGAGGAATTCAAAAACTTAAAACCAAAAAAAAAATTAAATGTGTTAGATTTATGCTCTGGCGATAGCTATTACTCTCAGTTCTTTTATTTTGATATTGCTGATCTAATAGTATCAATTGATATCGATCAAAAAGCTTTAAATAGAGGAAAGAAAAGATTGAAAAATCACAATTATCTACAAAAAAATCATCATTTTATTAATGCTGATATTGAAAAACTAACAATCAAAGAAATTGTGGAGAAAAACTTAAAAGAAAATATTCATTTTGATGTTGTGTTATTTAATGGAGCAATTGAGCATTTTGATCAAAATCAAATAGATTTTATTTTAACATCAGTTATTGAAAGTATGAAAAAAGTAGGCTTATTCTTTTGCTATACAATTGTAGAAAAGGAGGAGCCCGGTGAACACTTTCATCATCATGAATTTTTTTTTGAAAATAAAGAACATTTAGAAAATATTATTAAAAAGTATTTTAATTCAACAAAGATATATGAAAATCTAGTTAATGGTAGGCATAATATTTATTGTTTAGGTTTAAAAACTGAATAATAAAAAGTATGAGAACTTTTTGAAAAACCCAAAATAAAAATGAATTTATTAATAACAGGAGCTCTAGGTCACATAGGAAGCTATTACCTTACACATATACATAAAATTAAAAATATTAATAAAATTTATGTAATTGATAAAATTGATGAAAAGGTTTTAAATCTTATTAATCTAAAAATTAAAAAGAAAATTTATTTTTTTAATTATGATTTAAGTAAAGAAAAAATCAGTATTCCAAAGAAAATAAATATAGATGTTTTAATTCATTTAGCATCTATTACAGATGCAGCAGCTAGCATTAATAATAAAAAGGAGGTGTATAGAAATAATTTAAATTGTTTTAAAAACGTTTTAAATTTTTGTAAAATAAGAAATGTAAAACTTATTCATATTTCATCAACTAGTGTTTATGGCTCCCAAAGTTTATACGTTGATGAAAATTGTAAAGAACTAAAACCACAAAGTCCCTATGCTTATGTAAAAATAAAAGAAGAGAAAATTTTAAAAAAAACAAAAGAAAAATTTAAGTTTATAAGTTTGAGATTTGGAACAATAGTGGGTCCATCTAGTGGTATGAGGTTTCATACTGCAGTCAACAAATTTTGTATGCAAGCGTACATTAATGTACCTTTACATGTTTGGAAAACAGCTCTAGAACAGTTTAGACCATATTTATCATTAAAAGATGCATTTAAAACTTTGAATTTTATTATTAAAAATAAAATATTTGATCGAGAAATTTATAATATTGTTTCAGAAAATATGACTGTTAAAGACATAATAAAAAAGATAAATAGACATAAAAAGACTTCTGTAAACTTAGTAAATGAAAAAATTATGAATCAATTATCGTATAAAGTTAATTCTTCAAAAATAAGAAAGCGTGGATTAGCTTTAAACTCAAAAATAAGTAAAGATATCGCTGATACTTTTAAATTATTAAACAAAAGAATATAAGTTATGAAACTAGAAATAAAAAAAAGTAAAACGTTTTCTGATAAAACTGGATCTTTAATTCCATTTTATAAAAATGGTATTCTTAAAAATTTTAGTCTTGTAAGGTTTTTTTTTGTTTATGGAAATAAAAAATATTACAGAGCAAATCATGCACATAAAAAATGTAATCAAATTCTTATTCCATTGTATGGTAAAATACAGGTTGATATCATAAATAAAAAGGGGGAAAATAAAAAATTTATTTTAAGCCATAAAAAAAATAATTACT
>CACCHS010000038.1 GCA_902545825.1 uncultured Pelagibacteraceae bacterium | reverse complement strand
CGTAAATAAATGACACATTAAATCATTACTAATAATTTTAGATTTAATAAGATTATAAATAAATTGATGTAAATGAAATACATCAGGTTTATAAGTTTTGGATTTATAAATAGATCTCCTAATCATTGAAAATAATAATTCAAAGCAGGGATACCAAAGAAGTAAAATAATAAAATATGGTGAGACAAAATTATGATTATAAGAAAAATTAATTAAATAAACTCCTGTAAATAACGATAGAAGATATGCTCCAGAATCTCCCATATATATGTAGCCCAAAAGGTTTAGAGAAAGTATTATTGTTAAAATAAATATAAAATTTAGTAAAAAATTTTTATCGATATCTGGATGATAACCAAAATAAAAATATATAACTAGGAAAATTAAAATATAATATTTTAACATCAAACCATTTAATCCATCAATAAAATTTCCTCCATTCATCAAAACCATCAAGCAAAATGTAACAAATATTATATTTATATATTCATATGATAAAATTTGATCAACAAAATCGATTTTTGTTGTTTGAATTTCAATGCCAATGATTTTCGAAAATAAAATTATTAAAATTAATTGTAAAAAAAATCTTAGCCCAACATTGTTTAGTCTTTTAATATCTGACATAAAGCCAACAATAAAAATAAAGATTAAAAATAATAAAAAAATATATTGAGATTGAATTAATAAAAACTCGTAAACAAAAAATATTATTAGAAAAATACCACCTATTGAATTACTTTTTAATTTTGAAGAAAACCTTTTATGTTTTTCAAGCTTGTAATCTACTATTAAATTTTTTCTTTTACAAAAATAAGTAAAAATAAGACTAAATATAATAAAAAAAAATAAAAAATATGTATACATATTCTAACTTCTATCGCTCATATTTAAAAACGAGTCTAGCAACTTAAAATGATTAAAAATTGTATAATTCTTCGCTTTTTTTTTGCTCTCAATAATTTTATTTAATCTCTCTTTATCGCTTTCAACCAAAAACAAATTCATTTTATCGACTAAATCTTTTTGGTTATTATTTTTAAATAAATAGCCACTTTTCCCATAAGATAAAAATTCCTCAGGCCCATTAGGGCAATTTGAAGAAATTACATTTTTATTACAAAAAGATGCTTCTATCATAACTGCACCTGGATCTTCCCATTTGGAACTAGAAATAACTGCTAAAGATTTTTTAATGTATGGATAAACGTTTTCTATATGACCAATTAAGAAAATATTATTATTTAAATTATTTGATTTTATATACTTTTCTAAATTTGTCCTCTCCTCACCCTCTCCAACTATCAACAAAATTAAGTCTCTATTTTTTACTAAAATTTCTGAAAATGCTTTAATTAATAAAATTTGATTTTTTTGTTTAGTAAGTCTTCCAATGTTTAAAAAATATTTTTTATCACCAAAACTGAATTTTTTGTTGTCCAGGTCTTTTTTAATTTTTTTAATTTGTAAAATCGGATCATATAAAATTTTTAGTTTATTTTCAGGAAAGATATTCAATTTAATTAGATCCTTTCTTGTTTGATCAGATGGACACGAAACTAGAAAAATTTTTTTTGAAACAGTTTTCCAGAGAATTTTTCTTAAAAATGACATATGAGGCAAGCCTGAAATTCTCAAAATAAACTTTGTTTCAAAATTAAAAAAAATAAGTAATGCTAAAGGAAGCGAGGTAACTAAATGTAAAATTAAATAATCTGGTTTTTCATTTTTTAGTATTTTTTTTAAAGCAAAAAATTTAGTTAAACCTATAAGAAAAAAAATTATTCTTGATTTTAAAAAACCAGTAATTGGAATAAATTTATCTAATTTTGGCCCTTTCATTTCTATAAGATTAATACCAAATGAAGAAAGTTGATCTTTATTCCTCGACCATTCACCAATTACATTTATTATTGAAATATTTAGAGGTTTTTTGGAATAAGATTTCAGAGATATCATTGAATTTGTAACATTTTTAATTGTTGCTACATTCGAAATATGTGGCGACCAATAAAAAATTTTTTTTATATTTGACACTTATTTATGTATATATTTAAATTTATCTATAATGCAAAAAATTAAAACAAATTTAATAACAATTGTTACGGTTGTTAAAAATTCAGAACAAACAATTGAAAAATGCATTCAAAGTGTACTAAACCAAAAATATGACAATTTTGAGTACATTGTAATAGATGGTGGATCTACTGATAAAACAAAAGAAATTTTGGAAAAATATAAAGAGAAAATACATAAAGTTATTTCTGAAAAAGATAATGGAATTTGGGATGCAATGAATAAAGGACTAAATCTAGCATCAGGTGATATAGTTGGATTTTTAAATGCGGATGATTATTACTATCCTGACTGTCTTGAAACAGTAAATAAATATTTTCAAAAAAGTTCGATTGATTTTTTATTTGGAACTGTAATGAAATACAAACTTATGCATGGGTTCAAACCATCAATAATCAAATGGAGCTTTGGCTTTTACACATCTCACTCAGTAGGTTTTTTTATTAAAAGAATTAAACATATCAAAGTTGGAAAGTATAATTTAGACTATTTGAGCTCTGATTTAGATTTTTTTTATAGAATGATAGTCAATTTTAAGCTCAAAGGAACCTCAACAAAAAAAAATGAAATCTTAGGAGAATTTTCAAAAGGAGGATTTTCATCAAAAATTAACTATATTACTCATTTAAAAGATTTAAATAAAATAAGGATAAATAATAATCAGAATAAAATTTTTGTTTATCTATTATATCTATTTAAAATTATAAAAAGACCTTATAAATTTTACTCATCATTAACTTCAAAATAATTCTTATAATGTTTTTTGCATTTTTACAAATTCATCAAAACTGTTATGTGATTTATCTCGTTTAGATAAAATAGGTTTTTTTGTTCTCCACTTAATTTTTAATTTTTTGTCATTAAACTTAATACCACTCTCAAATTTAGCATTTCTGTACTTTTCTAAGTGATACAGAACTGAACATTTTTTGGATAAACATTCGTAACCGTGCGCATAATAGCTCGGTATAAACAATGCTTCTCCCTCCTTTAAAATAAATTTTGAAACTTTACCAAAATTTCGTGAGCTTTTTTTCAAATTAACAACCACATCTAAAATTTTACCATTAACAACATAAATAAATTTTGTTTGCTTGTCTTTTGTTTGAAAATGCAATCCTCTGATGACATTTTTTTTTGATTTAGCAATGGCTGTAAAATTCACATTGAGATTTAAATTTTTTTTTAGAAATATTTCTTGAAA
>CACCHS010000037.1 GCA_902545825.1 uncultured Pelagibacteraceae bacterium | reverse complement strand
GTTATTGTTTACGATATGAGAAATATTCTATCACCAGATAAAATGAAAAAAGATAAAATAAATTATTTTGGTATTGGACGATAGTTATTTTAGCTCAAAAATTGCATCAACCTCAACAGCCACGCCAAGAGGCAAACTATTTGTACTCACAGCAGCCCTGGTATGAATACCACTATCACCAAATATTTTAGCAATCGTATCAGATGCACCATTGATTACTTTTGGCTGCTCAGTGAATTCATCAGTTGAATTTACAAAACCAGTTAACTTAATACATGATTTAATTTTTGATAAATCATTATTACAAGCTTTTTTTGCTTGAGCAGCTATACTTAAAGCACATCGCTCTGCAGCTTTATAAGCTTGATCTGTATTTAAGTCTTGTCCTACTTTGCCTTTAATTAATTTACCATTTTCGTCCATCGAAATTTGACCAGAGATGTAGAGTAAATTATTTACAATTTTGGCCGCTACATAGGCTCCTACTGGATCAGCAGCATTCGGTAAAACAATATTATTTTTTTTTATGTTTTCTTCAAAACTCATTTTTTCTTTTTTTTCTTATTTCTATCGTATTCTCTTCTTTTCTCGATCAATATCAAGGCCTCTTCCATGGTTAATTCTGTTGGATCTTTTTCTTCTGGTATAGTGGCATTAAGAGATTTATACTTTATGTAAGGTCCATATTGACCCTTCATAATTCTTACTGGTTTTTTATCTTCTGGATGTTCACCCAAATCTTTTATTAATGACGAAGATATTCTTCCTGGTTTTGCTTCTGCGATTAAAGTTATAGCCCTATTTAAACCTATATTAAAAATTTCCTCTACATTTTCTAATCTTGCAGATTTATTTTCACATTTTAAATATGGACCAAAACGTCCAGAGTTTAAAAAAATTTCCATGTTATTTTCTGGGTTAAGACCAAGGCTTTTGGGTAAAGAGCATAAAAATTTTGCACGTTCCAAATCTATCGTATCAATATCAATTCCTTTTGGTATTGAAACGTTTCTAAGATTTTCGTTTGTTTCATTTTTTAGTTTTTTCTTTTTCTTTTTTTTAATTTCAATTTCATCAGGATTTTTTTCATATTGAAGATAAGGTCCAAATCTTCCATTTTTTAGATAAATATCTTTACCTAAATCGTTTTGACCTATTAATTTAGGTTCAGCCAAGTTTACTTGCGCTGCCGCTTTTGCTTTAGACAAAGGTCTAGTAAATTTACAATCAGGATAATTAGAACATCCAATAAATGCACCACCTCTAAAACTATTTTTTAAACTTAACAAGCCTTCATTGGGTGATTTGCACGACTTATTATATAATTTACAACTTCTATCTACTTTTCCTTCAGAATTCGTCTCAAACACAAGAGTTCCTAGGCTTTCATTGAGTAAATCTAATACTTCTCTAGTCCTTTTTTCTTTTACAGATGTTACATTTTTATTAAAGTCAGACCAAAATTGATCTAAAACCTTTACCCAATCCTCCTTTCCAGAGGTAATATCATCTAATTGATCTTCTAATTTAGCAGTAAAACTGTAATCGACATATTTTGTAAAAAGTTTTTCTAAAAAAGCAGAAATTAATTTTCCTCTATCAGTGGGATAAAAACGTTTATTCTCGATATCTGCGTAACCTCTATTTGCAATGACAGATATTATACTTGCATAAGTTGAAGGTCTGCCTATACCAAGCTCCTCTAATCTTTTAACAAGACTAGCTTCAGAATATCTAGGTGGAGGTTGCGTGAAGTGTTGTTCATCTATAAAGCTCTCAATATTAATTGGGTCTTTTGAAACTTCTGGCAATATTTTTTCTTCATTATTTTCATTATCTAAATTATATAGTTTTAAAAATCCATCAAACTTAATTACTGATCCACTGGCTCTAAATACATGCTTTTCGTCCTCTGAATTTATTAGTATAGTTTTTCTATCAAATTTTGCAGATTGCATTTGAGAGGATAAAGCTCTAGACCAAATAAGATTATAGAGTTTATATTGATCAGAGCTTAAATATTTTTTTAAGCTATTAGGATCACTTTCAATATTTGTTGGCCTTATCGCCTCATGAGCCTCTTGTGCATTTTTAGCTTTCTTACCTGAGTAATTAATTGGCTCCTCTGGCAAATATTCTTTACCATAATTACTGTTAATATAGTCTCTAAATTCTGTGACTGCATCTTTTGAAATATTAGTTCCATCTGTACGCATGTAGGTGATTAATCCTTTTGTGTCACCCTCAATATCAATGCCTTGATACAATCTTTGAGCTATTTGCATAGTTCTTGAAGCACCAAACCCTAATTTGCTTGATGCAGACTGTTGTAAAGTAGATGTAGTAAAAGGACCTACAGGATTTCTAGTAAAAACTTTTGAAGATATATCTGATATTTTATATTTTTGACTTTTAATTAATTCAATAGCTTTATTAATATCATCCTTTTTTCTGAATGAAAATTTTTCTACTTTTTTTCCATCAAGTTGAAAAACATTTGATGTAATACTTGAATTATTTTGGGTCTTAAAAATCACGTTTAAAGTCCAAAATTCCTCTGGTTTAAAAATTTCGATTTCATGCTCCCTTTCAGTAAGCAACTTTAAAGCTACAGATTGAACTCTACCTGCTGATTTTGATCCAGGTAGTTTAGTCCATAGGATTGGTGAAATATTAAAACCAACTAGATAGTCTAGTGCTCTTCTAGCCATGTAAGCATCAACTAAATGATCCTCAATTTCTCTAGGATTTTCTATACCGTTAGTGACAGCCTTCTTTGTGATTTCATTAAAAACAACTCTTTCGATTTTTTTTCCTTTAAGTAGTTTTTTTTCGTCTAAAAATTCTTTAACATGCCAAGCTATAGCTTCACCTTCACGATCTGGGTCTGTTGCTAAAATTATTTTATCAGACTCTTTTGCGACATCAGTTATTTCTTTAAGATATTTTTTTGAAAAACTATCTATTTCCCAGATCATTTTGAATTGATTGTCTGGGTCAACTGATCCATTTTTTGAAGGTAAATCTCTAATATGTCCATAACTGGCAAGAACAGTAAAATCTTTGCCTAAATATTTGTTTATAGTTTTCGCTTTTGCAGGACTTTCAACTATGACAAGGTTCATAGTAAAAAGAACCTACATAATTGATTTAAATAGTCAAATTAATAAATTTTTGTCTTAGATTCAGTATTATTTATTAAGCGTTTTACATTCTGTCGATGTGTATAGAAAATCAAAATGAACAGGATTATGAAAAAATAATAATTATCATTATTCAAATAAAAAAAGTAAAAAATCGGTATTGATAGAGTTGCTAAAATTGAAGACAGAGAGGAGTATTTAAAAATAAAAAATATAATAATCCATATAGTAATAAAAACTAAACCAAGTAAATAATTTATACAAAAAAGTAT
>CACCHS010000036.1 GCA_902545825.1 uncultured Pelagibacteraceae bacterium | reverse complement strand
TGAATGAACATATCGGGACGTCCGTATGGTCCATAAACTGTAAAAAATCTAAATATTATAAAATTGGTTTTACTATTTAAAAAAGTTTTACCTACTATTTTCTCAGACTCTAATTTAGTTTTTGCATAAACATTTTTAGGGTTAAGTTTTGTATTTTCTAAAATTGGAAAAGTTTTTTGATCCCCATAAACTGAGCTTGAGGAGCCTAGTATAAATTTTTTGATATTAAATTTTTTTGATATTTTACAAATTGATTTTGTAGCTTTTTCATTATTTAGATAATAGCTTTTAGGATTTTTAAAAGAATAAAGCACTCCAGGTTGACCAGCAAGATGAAAAACAAAATCTGGTTTGAATTTTGTAAAGATTATATTTATTTTTTTTTCATTAATTAAATCAACCTTAAAAAATCTAAAATTTTTTTTTTTTTTTAATATTGAAATTATTTTTTTTTTTAAAAATTATGGTTATCAATACCACATACGTTAAAATTTTTTTTTAATAGATATCCACAGAGGTGGTAACCGATAAATCCTGAGCTACCTGTAACTAATATTTTTTTGGACATAAAAATTATATATTTTGTTTATTATAAAAACTTATATATAAATATATTCATCTTAATTAACTATAAAAAAATTATGATAATTAAAACCTTAAATAGTATAAAGTTTTTAATAAGTAAGTTTAATTTATATTTAAGATACAAGAAAAGAAAATTTTTTTTGGGTCTAAAATGGATTTTTTTTGGAAAAGAAATCAGTAACTTTAGTTATGAAATAAATAATATTGATGAAATACTCCACACTTGCCAAATTATAACTAACAGCGAAATACACATACTAAAAAATATTTTAAATGAAATTAATTTTGAAAATTCAGATTTAAAAGATTTTTTTTCTGATAATTTTTTCAATAATTACGAAAAAAAAAATATTTTTGGTAGACGACTACTTTGGTACATTTTAGTTAGAAGTTTAAAACCGAATTTAGTTATAGAATCAGGGGTTGATAAAGGATTAGGGTCTACTTTAATGATCTACGCTCAATACAAAAATACACAAGAAGAAAAAAATAAAAATTTTGAATATGTTGGTACAGATATAATAGAAAAAAAAAACTTTGTTTTTAATTTCAAAAATTCAAAATTTAAAATGTATAAATTTATATTTGAAGATACTCTTGAATTTCTTCAAAATTTTAAAGATAAAAAAAAAATAATATATATTTCAGATGCTGAACATAATTATGATTTTGAAATAAAAGAATTTAATTTAATTAAAAAAAATTTAATTGATAATTCTGTAATTATATCTGATAATAACACTGGATCACTCTCATCTTTTTCAATTCAAAATAAAAAAAAATTAATTTATTTTCATGAAGAATCTAAAAACTTTTGGTATGGTGGTGGAACATCAAGTGTAAGTTTTTTCTATTAATTTAATGTTAAATATTTTGATTTTTTATAAATTTTGTATTCTATTATCTTAAGTTTTATAAGATTAATTAAATTCAAATATTTTTTGTTTTTGTGATTATACTGGGTCTTGTTAAATTTAAGTTTTTTTATATTCTTTTTAATTGACAGAGTATAGGGTATATAAATCCTATTTAGTATATCATTAGGTAAATTTTTTAAATGGTGCAATAGTACTAATTTATCATTAATTATTTTGAAACCATGAAAATGCCAAGCTACAATTTTTTTAAAATTTATTTTTTTATAGTTCCAGGTTGACCTAAAATAATCGTTATCAGAAATATAAATTTTGCTCTTAAATCTATCATAAATATTATCTAAATATTTTTGATCTCCCATACGTCCTCTACTTGGTTTTGCATAGCACCATTTAATACATTTTTTTTCCCATATTTTTCTAATTTTTTCGCTACCTTTTTTTTTAAAAGTCATAAACTGTACACAGAATTTCCCAAAATCTTTTTCTTTAAATTTTTGATCCTCATTGAAGTCATGCTTGGTAAATAATATTTGCTTATTAGTTTTTAGAAAATTATCAATTAAAAATTTAGGGTTCTTAAGAAAATACATATCAGCATCTACATAAGTAATAAATTTCATATCCTTTTTTAAATCAAAAATAATTTTTGGAGACATCGGAGTAATTGTCCAACAATACTCGGCTATTGATCTTTTTTTCTTGAGTGAAATTAATTTTTTACTCTCAAAATTAGTAAAATTAATTGGTTTAAAACTTTTGAATTTAAATTTATTCATTTCATTGAAGCTTTCCTGATCTAAACAGATGGCCCATAGTTTAAATTTTATTTTAAATTTTTTCAAAGAATTATGAAGTGATATTGCTTGGGGTAAATATAAACTGTTAAAAATAGTTACAAAATTATAAGTCATTTATAAAATAAGCCCTAATTTTTAAAAAAAATTTGAATTTTTTCACAAATGTAATTGATCTCTTTGTTAGAATGTTCTTCAGAAATTGGAAGACTCAAAATTTTGTTGCCTAATTTATAACTATTTTTCATTTTTTTATTATACTTAAAAAATTTTAAATCATTTAACATGTAGGGGTAATGTATCATCGTTGAGATGTTATTTTTTTTAAGAAACTTTTGAAGGCTATTTCTTTGACTAGTTCTAATCACAAATTGATGGTAACAGGAAAATTGATTTTTTTTTAAATTGAAAAGTTTAATTTTTTGAATATTAGATAAATTTTTATAATATAAATTTGAAATTTGTCTTCTTCTATTAAGTTGTCTTGAATAATTTTTTAGTTTTATTCTTAATATTGCAGCTTGTATTGTATCTAATCTTGAATTATAAGCCGAAAATTTATGATCATATTTTTTTAAGGCCCCATGATTTCTTGCTCTCATAACATATTCGTAATATTTCTTATTATTTGTTACTATTGCTCCTCCGTCTCCAAAACAACCTAAATTTTTCCCTGGAAAAAAACTGAAAGTCCCAATGTCTCCAAATGTACCAACGTGTTTAGAGTTTATTTTTGAACCATGAGCCTGGGCGCAATCCTCAATTATTTTGATATTTTTGTTCTTTATGATGTTTTTAATTTCATATAGGTTTGCTGGATTTCCATAAAGATGTACCGGCATTATAAGCTTTGTTTTGCTCGAAATTTTTTTTTTCAAATCTTTTGTACATATTGAATAATCATCTAAATTAACATCGCAAAAAATAATTTTTAAATTTTCTCCAACAACTGATTCAGCTGTTGAAATCCATGTATTACAGGGAACAATCACCTCACTTCCCTTTTTTAAATTTAATGATTTTACTGCCAAATATAAAGCGTCAGTTCCATTACCCAATGATACACAATATTTGGATCCTGTAAATTTTGCAAACTCGTTTTCAAACTTTTTTACTTCCTCACCACCTACAAATTGATTTTTTTCAATCAAAGAATTTATTTTTTTTTTAATTTTTTTTTTGTATGGTGTAAGTTTATAAAGATCGGTAAATTTTATTTTCATTTTTTTTTAAATATAATATTGAGTTTATAATTATTATCAAATTTTTTATTTAAAACCTTAAAACCATTTAAAATACTATAAATTTCTTTTAACGATAAATTTTTATAAGGATAGAAAACAAGTTTGTTTTTGTTAGAAGGCAAATTTTCAACAAAAGGTACATTTTGACGAAAGGTTG
>CACCHS010000035.1 GCA_902545825.1 uncultured Pelagibacteraceae bacterium | reverse complement strand
TTTGAAAAAGAGTATTTATCTAAAGTAAATGTATTTGGCAACAATATAACAGAAGAAAAGGTGATAAGAGATAACCTAGAAGTAGATGAAGGTGATCCTTTTAATAAAATTTTGCTTGCTAAGTCTATAAACAATCTTAAAGCTTTAAATATATTTGGTAAAGTTGAATATGATTTAGTTCCCACAGATAATAATAAGAAAATATTAAATATTACTATTGAAGAAAAGCCTACTGGTGAAATAAGTGCGGCGGCAGGGACAGGTACCTCTGGAGGCACATTTGGTTTTGGTATTAAAGAAAATAATTTTTTAGGGAAAAATATATCTTTAGATTCAAATTTAAGAGTTGATGAGGAAACGATCAGAGGAAAATTTTCAGTTGTAAACCCAAACTGGAACTATTCAGACAGAGCGTTGATTGCTTCAATTGAGAGTAGCGTTACAGATAGAATGGGAGATTATGGATATGAAACTTCACAAACTGGATTTTCATTTGGATCTAATTGGGAACAATATGATGATCTTTTTTTTAGCCCTAAAATTTCTGTGTTTCATGAAAAATTAGACACTAATCAAACTGCATCTGATAAATTAAAAAAACAAGAAGGCGAATACACTGATGCCGATTTCGCATACGGTTTAGTTTTAGATAAGAGAGATAGAAGATATCAAACAACTGATGGTTATCTAAGTAGATTTAATCAAAGAGTTCCATTTATTTCCGAGGACTATTCATTATATAACAGTTATGAATTTACAACCTTTAATCAAATTAAGGAAATTGTTACAAAACTTTCCATTCAGGCACGGGCAATTAATTCTATAACAGATGAAGATGTTAGAGTTTCAAAAAGATTATATGTTGCGAGTAAACGATTAAGAGGATTTGAACCTGGGAAAATTGGACCAGTTGATGGTGGAGATTTTATTGGTGGAAACTATACTACAGTTTTAAATGCAGCAACAACATTGCCTGAATTTGGTGCTAATCTTGAAAATATTGATTTCCAATTATTTTTAGATGCAGCAAACGTATTTGGTGTTGACTATGATAGCTCTTTAGATAGTTCAAAATTAAGATCTTCTGTTGGTTTCGGTGTTGACTGGTTTACTGTAATAGGTCCATTGAACTTTTCTATAGCCCAACCAATTACAAAAGCTGATACTGATAAAACTGAGAGTTTTAGATTTAATATTGGCACTACTTTTTAATTGATGAAAAAAATAAAATACTCATTGTCATTTGTATTAATCCTCTTTTTTTTTGTGAATACCTCTTTAGCCTATGCAGAAAAAATTGTTTATATTGATATGGATAAAATAATGCAGCTTTCAAAAGCTGGCAAAGATGCAATTTCTAAAATTAATGATCAAAAGAAAAAAGACGTGAGTAAATTTCAAAAAATTGAAAAAGAATTAAAGTCCAGAGAAGAGGATTTAATCACAAAAAAAAATGTTATTAGTTCTGAAGAATTTAATAAAAAATTAGAAAATTTGTCAAAAGAAATAAATAATTATAGAACCCTTCGTCAGGAGGCAATAGATTTATCTACAAAGTCACGCTTGAATGCTAGTGCCGATTTTGCTGAAAAAATAAAACCTATTTTAGCAGATTATGCATCAAAAAATAACATAGATATGATTATCCAAAAAAAAAATATAATAATGGGAAAAACAGATCTTGATATTACAAATGAAATTTTAAAAATTGTTGATAAAAAAATAAATAAACTAAAAGTTAATTAAGTGTCTGATACCCTTTCAAAAGAAGATATAATTAAATTACTTCCTCATAGAGAACCTATGCTTTTAATTGATGAGTTAAATAATATTAAAAAACTTCATTCAGCTACAGCAATTGTAAATGTAAAAAAAGATTGTTTCTATGTACAAGGTCATTTTCCAGATCAACCTGTAATGCCCGGGGTACTTATAGTAGAGGCATTTGGACAAGCAGCTGCTGCTTTAACAGCTCATGGTATAGATAAATCTACATATGAAAATAAATTAGTTTTTTTGATGAGTGTTGAAAAAGCTAGATTTAGAAATCCTGTAATACCAGACTGCAAACTAGAGTTAAACATTGAAGCAATTAGATCCCACGGTCGAGTTTGGAAATATAAGGGAGAAGCTTTTGTAGATACAAAAAAAATGGCAGATGCTCAATGGTCAGCCACTATTGTAGATAGAAAATAATCAGTAATATTTGTTGATTAAAAGAATATCAAATGTTTGATAAATATTCTATTATGTTAAATCCTTTTTTTAAAAATGTTGGACCGCATAGTATAGAAAAATTAATAAGTAAAATTGATGTTAAAAATAAAGAAAATTTAAAAAGGGATAAAATCTACGATGTTACTGATCTTTCATCAGCCAGCAAAAAAGATTTAACTTTTTTTCATTCAAAAAATTATGCTTCTCTGGCATCTAAGACAAAAGCTTCATATTGCGTTACAACCGAAAGTCTTTCCCAATTTCTTCCTAAAGCATGCAAAAAAATTATTGTAAAAAATGTTCTATTAACGATGGCAAAAATTACAGCGGAATTCTATCCTAAGTCAATTGTTGATGATTTTGATGAAACTGTCAAAGATATTTCAAAAACACCTTTCAAAAAAAAAGTTAAACACGGTAGAAATATTTTAATTGGTAAAAATGTAAAAATTGGAAAAAATTGTCTAATCGGTCACAATACAATTATCGAAAAAAATGTGTTTATTGGTTCCAATTGTTCTATTGGTTCAAACGTCATTATTAGGAATACAATTGTTAAGGATAATGTAAGTATTTTAGATGGATGTGTTATTGGTAAAAAAGGTTTTGGTTTTTTTCCCAACCAAAAGCACAATATAAGATATCCACATATTGGTATAGTTATAATAAATGATAACTGTGAAATAGGCTGTGGTTCTACAATTGACAGAGGTTCTTTATCAAATACTGTGATTGGTAAAAATACATACTTGGACAATCAAGTGCACATTGCACACAATAATAAAATTGGCGATAATTGTATAATCGCAGGTCAAGTTGGTTTTGCTGGCAGTTCCTCCTTAGGAAATAATGTAATGATTGGTGGACAGGCTGGAATATCAGGTCATTTAAAGATAGGAAACAATGTTCATATCGGTGGAGGTAGTGGTGTTATTAACGATATATCAGATAATACAAAAGTTATGGGCTACCCTGCGAAAAATTTAAGACAATTTATAAAAAACTACAGATGATAGATAAAACTGCAATAATAGACTCAAAAGCTAAATTGGGCAAAAACGTTCAGGTGGGACCTTATTGTATAATTGGTCCAAATGTAGAAATTGGAGAGAGTACTATAATACACTCTCATGTTAGCATTTCTGGAAATACCAAAATTGGCAAAAGTAATAAAATATACCCTTTTGTATCAATCAACGATCCACAAGATTTAAAATATAATGGTGAGCCAACAAATTTAGTGATTGGAGATAATAATAAAATAAGAGAATATGTAACTATAAATCCAGGTACAGTTGGTGGTGGTGGCAAAACAGTTATTGGAAACAATTGTTTATTTATGATCTCATCTCATATTGCCCATGATTGTCAGGTAGGAAATAATGTAATAATTGCTAACAATGTGCCGTTAGGAGGACATGCGATTATTGAAGATAATGTAGTTATAGGTGGCAATTCTGCTGTTCAACAATTTACAAGAATTGGAAAAATGGCAATGATTGGAGGAATGACAGGTGTACTTCATGATGTAATTCCTTATGGATTGTCAATTGGAAATACAAATATCATACCATCAATTCTATCAAGTAAACCTCCATGACCTGGTAAAATTTTTCCTGTATCTTTTATTTTTGCCTTTCTTTTGAAATAAGAAATTATTAAATCTCCTATTTGACTTATTAAAGAGATAAATAGAATAAATATAAAAATAAATAACTCTTCATCAGGAAGTGGTGGGTCGTTATATATATATACATAGTGCCAAAAAACAAAACCTGCTGTTAAAGACAATAAGAAACCGCCAAAAACTCCTGCATATGTTTTTTTTGGACTAATCTTGTTTAATTTAGGTCCTTTAAAAATTTT
>CACCHS010000034.1 GCA_902545825.1 uncultured Pelagibacteraceae bacterium | reverse complement strand
ACAAATACAACACATACGAGAAAAATTGATAATGAATTATTCACGTAATAATTAACTATTTTATTTTAAATTTAAGGATTTTGTTAGTAAAATAAGTTTATATTTTTAAGAGGTTATCTAATGACTAAAGTTGCAATAATTGGAGCTGGACCTTGTGGTCTGTCAATGCTGAGGGCTTTTGAATCGGCTGAAAAGAATGGAGAAGAAATACCAGAAATTGTTTGTTTTGAAAAACAAGAAGACTGGGGTGGTTTATGGAATTATAGCTGGAGAACTGGATCAGATCAATTTGGAGATCCTGTTCACAACAGTATGTATAGGTATCTTTGGTCTAATGGTCCAAAAGAATGTTTGGAATTTGCAGATTATTCATTTGATGAACATTTTGGTAAACCAATACCTTCTTTTCCTCCAAGAGAAGTTTTATATGATTATATTGTTGCAAGAGTAAGTAAAGGTAATCTAAGAAAAAAAATTAAATTTAATACAAGAGTTATTAATACAATTTATAAAAACGATAAATTTGAGCTAAGCTATCAAGACAAAGTTAACAATAAGATTTTAAAAGATAACTTTGATTATGTGGTGGTTTCTACAGGGCATTTTTCTGTACCTTTTATTCCTGAGTATAAAGGGATGAGTTCTTTTCCTGGAAGAATTATGCACTCTCATGATTTTAGAGATGCGGAAGAGTTTAGAGGTAAAAATATAGTTGTTCTTGGGAGCAGCTATTCAGCAGAGGATATTGCGCTTCAATGTAATAAGTATGGAGCTAAGAGTGTAACTATAGGATACAGACATAATCCTATGGGATTTAAATGGCCCAAAGGAATGAAAGAGGTCCATTATCTAGATAGACTTGAAGGTAAGAAAGCATTTTTTAAAGATGGTACTGAACAAGAGACAGATGTAGTGATTTTATGTACAGGTTATTTACATCATTTTCCTTTTTTGGAAGAAAGTTTACAACTAAAAACTAGAAATAGGCTTTATCCACCAAAATTATACAAGGGTGTTGTATGGCAAGATAATCATAAGCTTATGTATTTAGGAATGCAGGATCAGTTTCATACATTTAACATGTTCGATTGCCAAGCATGGTACGCAAGAGACGTGATTTTGAATAAAATTAAAATCCCTAGTGATAATGAAATTGAAAAAGATATTAACAAATGGGTAGCGATGGAGGAAAAACTAGAGAATCCTGATCAAATGATTGACTTTCAAACAGAATATACCAAAGAACTTTATAAAATGTCTGACTATCCAAAAATTGATTTTGAATTAATAAGAAAGCATTTTAAAGAGTGGGAACATCATAAAGTTGAGGACATATCTACTTATAGAAATAAATCTTTTTCATCTCCTGTTACAGGATCTGTTGCTCCGATACACCATACTCCGTGGGCAACTGCAATGGATGACTCATCAAAAACCTTTTTGGATAAGTAAAATATTAATCTATTCCTAGGTGTTTTTTTCTTTTTTGAACATAAGCTCTGATTAAGTTATCAAATATCAAAGCTATAAAAGCCACACAAATACCAAGTGTTAATCCAATACCTGCACCCTTTTTGTCTGATAATGCTTTTAGAATATATTGACCTAGATCCTCTGTACCAATGAATGCTCCAATAATTACCATAAATAATGCAAATACAATTGTTTGGTTTATTCCAAGCATCATATGTGGAAAAGCTAAAGGAAATTCTATTTTTGTTAATCTTTGAAATTTATTCACGCCTGACATAGTTGCAGCATCATGTAAACCTGCCGGAACACTTCTAAGTCCTTCAATTGTATATCTTGTTGCAGGTATCGTTGCATAAACTATAACTGCAATTAATACTGACGTGTCAGTTATACCAAATAACATCATTACAGGAATTAAATACACAAAAGAGGGAAATGTTTGAAATATATCGCAAACACCTAGCATAAAATTAGCAGAATGTTTGTTTTGAAAACATAAAGTTCCAACTGTAAATCCTATAGTGCAAGATACTATCACTCCAAAAGTTGCCATATATGTTGTTACCAAAGCTCTGTCCCACCAAGGGCTAAGCGCAATAAATAATGTTAATCCACAAACAACTAAAGCAGAACGAATTCCACCAATTAAATACCCTGCTCCAACAACCAAAACAATTGTAGCAATTGCAGGCATCCTTAAATACAACGCTCTCATTGGTTGAAGCACTTCTTGAATTAACCAAGTATTAAATGCTTTGATATACACAAAGAAAGTTTCAAAAATCCAATCAACACCTTTATTCCAAAAATCAGCAGTTGATATTCCTTTATTGTGTGGAATTTCAAATAAATAATTGAATGTGTCTTTAAATAAAAAGGTTCCAATGTAAGCTAGTATTAATCCAATCACTACTGTAGCTGCAAAAAATAGTAAATTTTTATTTCTTTCAAAAAATGTTAGGTTACCAAAATAATCCTCTTGCTTGTTTGCCCAAGCTAAAGACATCTTGTCTAATAATATTGCAATCAAACTAATGCACAAGCCTGCTTCAAGTGCTAATCCAATGTTCAACTGATTTAATGCTAATAATAAATTAAATCCTAAACCTTTAGCACCAATAAAAGCTGAAATAACTGCCATTGAAAAACAAACCATTATAACTTGGTTAACTCCAATTAAGATGTCTCTTCTAGCAGTTGGAATTAATACTTTAAACATAAGTTGAAAATTGTTACATCCACTCATTCTGCCTGCTTCAATAACTTCTGGTGGAACAGCTCGTAAGCCTAATATAGTTAATAATATCATTGGTGGTACAGCAACAACCATAGTTATAATTACTGCAGCATGATCACCAACTCCAAAAAGAACTAGCGCTGGAACCAATACTGCGTATTGTGGCATTGTCTGCATTACTAATAATATTGGATATAAAGCTTTTTCAACACGTTTACTTTTAAATGCTGCTATTCCTAAGCCCAAACCAAAAATAAATGATAATGGAGCTGCAACTAGTATGAATGAAAGAGTTTGCATAGACGGTTTCCATTGACCAAATATAGAAATGTAAACCATTGTTAAACCTGCAAACAAAGCTAATCCTTTACCGCTAAGTTTATAAGAAAGTAGTGCCGCACCAGCTGCAACAATTGTCCATGGCAACCCAGGTAGTTCAGCCCAAGGATTCTTGTCTATCCAATCCCAACTAGTAAAAGCTACTATAGTTTCAAGACCTCCTAATAAGACCTCTCTTATTAACTGTATTAGAAAAGTCATAAACGCAGTTATATTTCTACTTATCTGTAAGACTAGAGGACGACTTTTATATTCTTGAGTATCTTCATTCCAAACTTCAATTGGCATCCACTCATTCATTAAGAAAAATAATGAGTCATTTATCCAAATAGGCAACCATCCAAGCAATGGCGGTAGTCTCCAAAAAACATCAAAAGCATAGTATCTTACTTCTTTTCCTAAAAATACATAGCTACTCTGATTAGGATCTTTTACAAATTCTGCTTGACCTCGAATAAATTTATATGTTTCGGGAACTTCAATTGCAAAACATAATGCAAAAAATACAACTAATAAAAATAACCATTGAAATGTTTTTGGATATTTCTTAAAAAATTCCATAATTAAATATTATTTTTTCTCCCTCCAAAAACTGTATTGATTATTTTAGCTGGGTTTATAGAACCAATAATGTTGTTATCATTATCTATCACAGCTACTGATTTTTCTTGAGTAAGAATTTTTTCAGCTACATTCTCTATAATTTCATTTTTTGAAACTTTTAAATCACCAAGATTATCTTTAGTTTTATCCATTATATCTTCAATTAATAAAACTTTCTCTCTAGGTACTTCCTCAGTAAACTTCCTTACATATTCAGTAGCTGGATTTAAAACAATATTAGCAGGTGTGTCCAGCTGTTCAATTATACCATCCTTCATAATTGCAATACGATCAGCAAGTTTTAAAGCCTCATCAAAATCATGAGTGATAAACATAATTGTTTTTTGTAATTTTTCCTGAAGTCTTAAAAACTCATCTTGCATTTCTTTTCTAATTAATGGATCTAAAGCAGAAAAAGGCTCATCTAAAAACCATATATCTGGTTCAACTGCTAATGATCTCGCTATTCCTACTCTTTGTTGTTGTCCTCCGGATAGCTCTCTTGGAAAATAATTTTCTCTTCCATCGAGGCCAACTAACTTAACCATGTCCATTGCTTTACTTATACTATCCTCAGTTTTGACACCTTTAATTTGAAGTGGAAAAGCTATATTTTCAACTACGGTTTTGTGTGGAAGCAAAGCAAAACTTTGAAAAACCATTCCCATTTTATTTCTTCTAAGATCAATGAGGTCTTTGTTATTTAATTGTAATAAATCTTGGCCTTCTATAAAAATTTTTCCGCCTGTTGCATCGGTTAATCGAGAAATACATCGTAATAAAGTTGATTTTCCCGAGCCAGACAATCCCATAACAACCAACATCTCTCCTTTTGCAACTTCAAATGAAGCATTATTAACCCCTACAATACATCCGTTTTCTTGAAAAGTTTTAGCATCAACATTACCATTTGAATCTTTGAGCATTTTTTCAGCATTAGCTCCAAAAATTTTATAAACATTTTCGCATTTGATTACTGGTCCAGACATAAATCTTTATTAAGTTATATGAAATTAAGATAAAATTAAATCCATAATATTAATGTTTTTCCTCCTTAAAAATTTTTAATATAATAAACTCTGGTAT
>CACCHS010000033.1 GCA_902545825.1 uncultured Pelagibacteraceae bacterium | reverse complement strand
TTAGAAAAAATCGATTGGAACTCCTTCAAATGTTTTGTAGAACATTTGAAAATTATATAAATTTTTCTAAAATCGAAAGTGCTTAATGAGTGACTTAATTTTAAACTTTAATTCTAAGTTTTCAAAAAAGACTAAAAACCCAAAGAATTTTCTTGGTGGAAAAGGTGCAAATCTATCTCAAATGGGAAGAATGGGATTGCCAGTACCCCCTGGATTTACAATTTCTACTAAAGTTTGTGATATATTTTATAAAAACAAGAAACAGCTTAATAAGCAAATAACAAAAGAAATTAATAAGCAACTATCTCAAATAGAGAAGGAAACTAACAAAAAATTTGGAGATTTAAAAAATCCTTTATTAGTTTCCGTTAGATCAGGAGCAAGAGTATCAATGCCAGGAATGATGGATACTATACTAAATCTAGGTCTTAATGATAAAACAGTTACGGCTTTAGCTGACAAAACTTCAAACAAAAGATTCGCAAAAGATAGTTATAGAAGATTTATTCAAATGTATTCGAGTGTTGTACTCGGAGTAGATAGCTATAATTTTGAGGAGTTAATTGAGAATTATAAATTAACTAAAGGAGTTTTGTTAGATACGGAACTAGACGAACAAGACTGGGATGCATTAATCGGCGATTTTAAAAATGTTGTTAAAGAAAAGACAAAGAAGGAATTCCCACAAGATGTTTATAAACAACTTGATGGCGCAATATCTGCGGTTTTTTTATCTTGGCAAAGCCACCGTGCTAAAGTGTACAGAAAATTAAATCATATACCAGATGATTGGGGTACTGCTGTAAATGTTCAATCAATGGTTTTTGGTAATATGGGTGATGATTGTGCTACTGGAGTAGTTTTTACTAGAGACCCATCAAGTGGAAAAAATGAAATATATGGTGAATATTTAATCAACGCACAAGGCGAGGACGTTGTAGCGGGTACAAGAACGCCTCAGCATATTACAAAAAAAGCAAGGATTAATTCTGGTGTAAAAGAATTATCTATGGAAGAAACTATGCCAAAAGTATTTAAACAACTTAAAAAAATATTATCTACTTTAGAAAAGCACTATAAAGATATGCAAGATGTTGAGTTTACTGTAGAAAATAAAAAACTTTGGATGCTTCAAACCAGATCTGGAAAAAGGACCGCAAAGTCAGCAGTTAAAATTGCAGTAGATATGGTAAAAGAAAAATTAATTTCAAGAAAAGAAGCTATTTTAAGAATTGATCCAAATTCTTTGGATACACTTCTTCATCCAACTTTAGATGAAAAAAGTGAGATAAATGTAATAGCAAAAGGATTACCTGCATCTCCAGGTGCAGTTAGCGGAAAGGTTGTCTTCTCATCAGAAGAGGCAGAAAGGCTTAATGGCATGATGCAAAATACTATTTTAGTTAGAGTCGAAACATCACCAGAGGATATACATGGGATGCATGCAGCTAAAGGTATCTTGACTTCCAGAGGAGGAATGACTAGTCATGCCGCAGTTGTAGCACGAGGAATGGGAAGACCGTGTGTTTCTGGATCAAGTGAAATTAACATAGATTACGAAAATAAATTATTTAAAACTGATCAAATTCAAGTTACAGAAGGAGAAATAATTACTATTGACGGTTCCAGTGGAAGAATAATCCTGGGAGAGGTTCAAACTGTCAAACCAGAGATATCAGGGGATTTTTCAAAATTAATGAGTTGGGCTGACAGTTATAGAAAATTGAAAGTAAGAACTAATTCAGAAACTCCAATTGATACTAAAACAGCAAGAGACTTTGGAGCAGAAGGTATTGGACTATGTAGAACAGAGCACATGTTTTTTGATGAAGATAGAATTATGTCTGTTAGAGAAATGATATTGTCTAAAACAACAAATGATAGAAATAAAGCTCTTGCAAAACTACTTCCTCATCAAAAGAAAGATTTTATAGAAATATTTAAAATAATGAACGGCCTCCCAGTTACAGTTAGACTTTTGGACCCTCCGTTACATGAGTTTTTACCAAAAAATGAAAAAGAAATAAAAGATGTTTCTGATGCACTTGAATTAACAGTTACAGAGATTGAATCACGAATAGGTGAGCTACATGAACATAATCCAATGTTGGGACATAGAGGATGTAGATTGGCTATTTCATTTCCTGAAATTTATGAAATGCAATGTAGAGCAATTTTTGAAGCCTTAATCGAGTGTAAGAATAAAAAAATTAAATCAATTATACCAGAAATTATGATACCCTTAGTTTCAACTGAAGCTGAAATAGAAATTATGAAAAATCTTGTTGATAAAGTTGCAGATCAAGTAAAAGTAGAAAATAAAACAAAAATAGATTACTTGGTAGGGACAATGATCGAATTACCGAGAGCTGCGATAAAAGCTGAAGATATAGCCAGACATGCTGACTTTTTTAGTTTTGGAACGAATGATCTAACACAAACTACATTTGGTATTAGCAGAGATGATAGTGGTAAATTTTTAAATGATTATATTGAAAATAAAATATTTGATGTCGATCCATTTATATCAATAGATGATGGTGTAGGAGATTTAATTGAAATTGCTACATTAAAAGGAAAAAAGCAAAATAAAAAACTTAAATTAGGAATTTGCGGAGAGCATGGCGGAGATCCAAAAAGTATCAATTTTTGTTCAAGCACAGGTCTTAATTACGTTTCTTGCTCACCTTATAGAGTGCCTGTTGCAAGACTTGCAGCAGCACAAGCACAGCTTAAAAAATAGAAATCAAATTTCTAATTTTAAATCAATTGCAGAAACACTGTGAGTTAAACTTCCAATAGATATTCTATTTATACCCGTTGATGCTATTTTTCTTATATTTTTTAAATTAACATTTCCAGATGCTTCCGTTTCATATTTATTCTTAACTAGCTGAACACCTTTTTTTAGATTTTCCACATTCATATTATCAAATAAAATAGTATCAAATTTTAAATCTAAAATTTTTTTTAATTGATTTAAATTGTCTACTTCAACAGTAATTTTTTTTCTATTTTTTTTTGCTTTAATAATTAATTCTCTTATGTTTGTATTTGCAATGTGATTATCTTTAATTAAGAATTCATCACTTAAATTAAAACGATGGTTATACCCCCCACCCAGGTTAACTGCATATTTTTGAATGGCTCTTAGACCTGGTATAGTTTTTCTTGTACAACAAATTTTTGTATTTTTCTTAACTTTATCAACAAATTTATTTGTTTGAGTTGCTATACCTGAAATATGAGATAAAAAATTTAGAGCTACTCTCTCGCCGGTTAAAATATTCTTAACATTTCCTACAATTTCTGCAATTACCTGTTTATTTTTAATTTTTGATCCTTCTTTTTTTTTAATTTTAAATAATATTTTTTTATCAACTATTCTAAAAGTTTGTTTTGCTAATTCTAAGCCACCAATTATGCCGCTTGAATTTGATACAATTTTTGCTTTTATTTTATTTGTGTTTTTTAAAAGTTTTGAAGTTATGTCTCCAGATGGATAGAGATCTTCTTTTAAAGCCTCATTACAAATTTTATATATATATTTTTTTGATAGTTTTTTTTTAGACACAGAATTTATCTGCCAATCTCCGCCATTTTCTCTACTGATTTTCTAGCTTTTTCAATTATATCCTTGCTCATTATAATCTCATTAGTTTCATTTTTAAGGCAATCTAAAACTTTTGGAAGAGTTATTCTTTTCATATGTGGACATAAATTACAAGGTCTTATGAATTGAACATTAGGATTATCAATTTGAACATTATCACTCATTGAGCACTCAGTAACCATCATTACTTTTTCTGGCTGATTATCTTTTACATATTTAATCATGCCACTAGTTGAACCTGCAAAATCACTTGCTTTAATAACATCTGGTGGGCATTCAGGATGAGCTATAATTTTAATTCCAGGATTATTTTTTCTAATTTCGTTTATCTCTTCATCATTAAATTGCTCGTGAACCTCACATGTTCCTTTCCAAGAAATAATCTCAACATCTGTTTGAGAAGCAACGTACTTAGCCAAATAGTCATCTGGTAAAAAAATTACTTTCCTCACACCTAACGAATTAACAATTTTGACTGCATTTGCAGAAGTACAACAAACATCGGTTTCAGCTTTGACATCAGCAGATGTATTTACATATGACACAACAGGAACGCCAGGATATTTTTTTTTTAGATTTCTTACATCGTCCCCAGTTATTGACGATGATAATGAGCAACCAGCAAGCATATCTGGAAGAAGAACTTTTTTATCTGGACTCATTAATTTTGCAGTCTCAGCCATAAAGTGTACTCCACACATTACTATAATATCAGCTTTTGTCTTTGCAGCTTCTACAGCTAAAGCAAGAGAGTCAGCTGAAAAATCTGATATACCATGATATATTTCTGGTGTTTGATAATTATGAGCGAGTATCACTGCGTTTTTCTCTTTCTTTAATTTATTTATTTCATAAATGTATGGGGCATGTGTAGACCACTCTATTTGAGGTATTGTTTTTGATATTTTTTGATAAATAGGGTCAGTTGCTTTCTTTATTTTAGAGTTAAATTCCATATCTAAATGTATCAACTTGAAACATAATTGTCATTCACTTATTCTGCCGCATAAGTAGCGGTCGTGCTGAAATTGGTAGACAGGCACGGTTGAGGGCCGTGTGAGCCTAGCTCATGAGAGTTCAAGTCTCTCCGACCGCACCATAAAAAATTTTTAGAATTTCTTATTTAAAAAGAAATCATAACAGCCAAGACAGTAACCATAAACTCTATCTTTTTCCCTTTTCTTCAAAGCAAGTAGCATTAAATAACAAGGTATTCTCAAAATAAAATATGAGTAACCGATTAGTTTATCTAACAAATCCCCTTCTTTTTTTATTAAAATTAAAAAACCTTTAGCTTCATAGTAACTTCTAGAAAGCCAACCAGAGACTTTTGAGCTTTGAGTAAGCATATGAAAAGTCTTAACATCTAAATTAACTACCAGTCTTCCATATTTTTTTAGTCTAAAAGATAAATCAAAATCTTCAGGTCCAAAAAAAAATATTTCATCTCCTAAACCTGATAGCTTTAGAGCATCTGCTTTATAGATAGAACAACAGCCTGAGACTACATCGGTATCTTTTACTCCTTTATAGGATGGGTCATCTATTATCCTCTTTTTTTTTAGATTCATTAGTTTATGAAACTTTAAAAATCCCCAACTCCTGTACCATCCACACCACCAAATAGTATTTTTTAAACCCCCATGAATTATTTTTGGGGAAGCAGCAACAATACTTGTATCGCTATCTAATGTCTTGACTATATTTTCCAAATAATTTTTAGTAATAATAAAATCACAATCAATACGTGCAATGTAATCATAATC
>CACCHS010000032.1 GCA_902545825.1 uncultured Pelagibacteraceae bacterium | reverse complement strand
CCAAATGTAACTGGTAGTTTGCATATGGGTCATGCTTTAAATAATTCAATTCAAGATCTTTTAACTAGATATCATCGAATGAATAGTTATGAAACTTTATGGCAACCCGGAACTGATCATGCAGGAATTGCCACTCAGGCATTAGTGGAAAAAAAATTAGAGAACGAAGGAATAGCGAAAAATGATCTAGGAAGAGAAAATTTCATAAAGAAAGTTTGGGAATGGAAAAATCAATATGGTGACATTATCCTTAATCAGTTAAAAAAATTGGGTTGTTCATGTGATTGGTCAAGGAATGCCTTTACTATGGATGACAATCTATCCGACAGTGTTATTCGAGTTTTTGTAGAGTTACATAAAAAAAAAATCATATATAAATCAAAAAAATTAGTAAATTGGGATACCGTTTTAAAAACCGCTATTTCTGATCTAGAGGTTGATCAAAGAGAAGTAAATTCAAAATTATACTATATTAAATACCCGATTGATGGCACAAATGAATTTATAACCATAGCAACAACAAGACCTGAAACTATGCTTGGAGACACTGCAGTAGCGGTAAATCCTAAAGATAAAAGGTTCAAAAAGTATAAAAATAAGGATGTAAATTTACCTTTAGTAGGGAGAAAAATAAAAATTATTTTCGATGATTATGCTGATCCAGAACAAGGAACTGGTGCTGTTAAAATAACACCCGCACATGATTTTAATGATTATGATGTTGGTCAAAGAAATAAACTTAAGATAATAAATATTTTTACCGATGATGGAAAAATTAATGAAAATTGTCCTGGAAAATATCAGGGTCTAGATAGATTTGAAGCAAGAAAAATTATTTTAGAGGATTTAAAAAATCTTAATTTATTTGTTAAAGAAGAAAATATAAAAAATAAAGTTCCATATGGTGATAGATCTAATTCTGTAATTGAACCTTACCTCACAGAACAATGGTTTGCTGATGCAAAAAAACTTTCGATAAAAGCAAAAAAAATTGTTAAATCAAAGAAAACAAATTTTTTTCCGGGAAATTGGTCAAAGACATATTTTCAATGGATGAACAATATTGAACCTTGGTGTATTTCAAGACAGTTATGGTGGGGACACCAAATACCAGCATGGTATGGACCTGATAAAAAAATCTTTGTTGCACTTAATGAAAAAGAAGCAAAACAAAATGCTAAAAAATTTTACAAAAAAGAAGTTGAATTAGAACGAGATCCTGATGTTTTAGATACTTGGTTTTCATCTGGTTTATGGCCATTTGCAACATTAGGTTGGAATACAAAAGATCCTTATCTTAAAAAATTTTACCCAACATCTGTTCTAGTTACTGGTTTTGATATTATTTTCTTTTGGGTTGCAAGAATGATTATGTTTGGAATGGAATTCATTAAAAAAGAACCTTTTAAAGATATTTATGTACATGCTCTAGTTAGGGACGAGAAGGGTCAAAAAATGTCTAAATCAAAAGGTAACGTAATTGATCCTTTGGACTTAATAGAAAAGTACAGTGCAGATGCATTAAGATTTACTCTTTTATCAATGGCATCACCAGGAAGAGACGTAAAGTTATCTGAGGATAGAGTAAAAGGTAATAGAAACTTTCTTAACAAATTATGGAATGTAAATAATTTTTTAATTCATAATAAATGTGACATCAAAAATACTAAAAAATCACCCAAAGCAAAGATTAATATTAATAAATGGATATATTCTGAGCTTGTACAAACAAAAATTGTTGTTGAAAACAATATTAAAGACTATCGGTTTGATGAAGCAGCCCGTAATGTATATCAGTTTGTATGGCACTCTTATTGTGATTGGTATTTAGAATTAAGCAAAACCATTCTAAATTCAAATAATAAAAAAGATATTAAGGAAACTAAAGAAATCGCTAGTTATGTGTTTAAAGAAATTTTAGTTTTACTACACCCATTCATACCTTTTATTACTGAAGAGATATGGCTTAAAAATAAGTTAGATAACTCAAATAAAGATTACTTGATGTATTCGAATTGGGTCTCTGACAAGCCTAAAAAAGAAAAATTTGCTGATGTTGAGAATATGATAGATTTTATTACCGAGATCAGATCATTTAAGAATGAACTAAGTATTAGCCCAGGTTCTTATGTCGATATTTCACTAAGTGGTATTAACAAAAAAGATAAGTTTTTTTTTACAAATAATGAAACGGTAATTAAAAGGCTTGGAAGAATAACAAATTTTATTGATAAAGATAAAAATAAGCCATCGGCATCTTTAGTAATAAAAGGAAGTGTTTTTAAACTTTATTTTGAGGAAAATGTTGATTTAAATTTAATTAAAGAAAATCTTTTAAGCAAACAGTCAAAATATCAAGCTGAAATGGATAAAATTTCCTCAAGGTTAAATAATAAAGATTTTGTAAAGCGGGCACCAAAACATATTGTTGACCAAGAAAAAAGTAATTATAATAACCTAGGAAATGATATAAAAAAAATATCAGCTACAGTAAAAAATTTATAATGCCAAAATTTAATAAAAAAAAATTACCAAGTAGACATACATCGTTAGGTCCTGACAAAGCACCTCAAAGATCCTTCTATTATGCAATGGATCTTACAGAAAAAGATGTAGCAAAACCATTTGTAGGTGTGGTTTCAACCTGGAATGAGGCTGCTCCTTGTAATATTGCTCTTATGAGACAAGCTCAATCGGTTAAAAAAGGAGTTCATCAAGCAGGAGGAACACCAAGAGAGTTTTGTACCATTACGGTCACAGATGGAATAGCAATGGGCCATGAAGGCATGAAGTCATCTTTAATATCAAGAGATGTTATTGCAGATTCAGCTGAATTAACCGTTAGAGGTCATTGTTACGATGCATTAGTTGGTGTAGCTGGTTGTGATAAATCGTTACCAGGTTTAATGATGGCAATGGTAAGATTAAATGTTCCAAGTGTATTTATTTACGGTGGATCAATTTTACCAGGAAGATTTAATGGAAAAGATGTAACGGTCGTTGATGTCTTCGAAGGCGTTGGAAAATATACATCTGGAAAGATGTCAGCACACGCTCTAAGAAAATTAGAATTAAAAGCATGCCCAAGTGCAGGGGCATGTGGTGGACAGTTTACAGCAAATACCATGGCATGTGTATCTGAAGCAATAGGTTTAGCTTTACCTTATTCAGCAGGAACACCAGCACCTTATACGCAAAGAGATTCTTATGCGTTAAAAAGTGGTAAAGCAGTTATGAATTTATTACAAAAAAGAATTAGACCAAGAGATATTGTAACAAAAAAATCGTTGGAAAATGCTGCAACTATTGTTGCTGCAACAGGAGGTTCTACAAACGCTGCATTACATTTACCAGCACTTGCAAATGAAGCTGGAATAAAATTTGATTTAATGGATGTTGCAAGAATATTTAAGAAAACACCTTATCTTGCAGATTTAAAACCAGGTGGAAAATATGTTGCAAAAGATATGTGGAAAGCTGGAGGTGTTCCTATGCTTTTAAAAACATTGTTAGATGGCGGTTACATACATGGTGATTGTATGACGGTTACAGGGAAAACAATGAGACAAAATTTGAAAAATGTTAAGTTTAACAAAAATCAAAAAGTAATGAGGACCTATAATCAACCGCTATCTCCAGACGGAGGTGTTGTTGGTTTAAAAGGAAACTTAGCGCCTGATGGAGCAATTGTTAAAATAGCAGGATTAAAAAAATTACAATTCACTGGCAAAGCTAGATGTTTTGATACCGAAGAAGCAGCTTACAAAGCAGTAAAAAATAAAAAATATAAAGACGGTGATATTATTATAATTAGATATGAAGGTCCAAAAGGTGGACCTGGAATGAGAGAAATGCTTCAAACAACAGGAGCAATTTACGGTCAAGGCAAAGGTGAAAAAGTTGCTTTGATTACTGATGGAAGATTTTCAGGAGCAACACGTGGTTTTTGTATAGGCCATGTTGGACCAGAAGCATCTGTAGGTGGTCCAATAGCATTACTTAAAAACGGAGATATTATTGATTTGGATGCAAAGAAGGGGACAATAAACGTTCGATTGTCTAGAAAAGAATTAGCAAAGAGACGAAAAAAATGGAAACCAAAGAAAATCAATTTCGGTAATGGAACTCTTTGGAAGTATGCACAAACAGTTGGACCAGCTTATCTTGGGGCACCTACACATCCTGGTGCAAAAGAAGAGGTTAGAACTTACGCTGATATTTAATGAAAATTAGACCAGTTATTCTATGTGGTGGCGCAGGTACGAGACTGTGGCCTAAAAAGTCAAAACATCAAGCAAAGCAATTTATTGATTTTGGTGGTTGGACATTAATTAATAAAACATTCGATAGAATTAAAAGCAATGTTTTTGATTATCCGATCATCAGCACTAATTCAAAATATATTAAGGATGTTAAAAAGGCTTTAAAAAAAAGTAGAATTAGTAAATATAAAATAGTTTTGGAGCCAGCAAAAAAGAATACTGCGCCAGCAATTTTAGCATCAGCATTAATTAAAGATGTACCGTATAATCAGCCATTAATGTATTTTACTGCAGATCATTTAATTGAAAAGCCTAACAAATTAATTACAGCTATTAATAAAAATAAGTCAAATTTAGATGAAAAAAATATATTTATATTTGGCATAAAGCCAACAAGTCCATCTAGTGAGTATGGATATTTCATTACTAAGAAAAAAAAGAATATTGATAAGGTCACCAAATTTATTGAAAAACCTAAAACATCGAGAGCAAAACAAGTAATTAGACAAAAAGGATACTGGAACTCTGGGATGTTTTTTTTGAGAAAAGACTCAATTATTAATAATTTTAAGAAATATCAGCCTAATATTTTTCGAAACTGTAAAAAAGCTGTAATAAAAGCTAAATATAAAAGCAATGTGTATTATTTAAATAAACAATCATTTTCTAAAGCTACAGCAAAATCGTTTGATTACGCAATACTTGAGAAAACTAAAAATATCAATGCGATCAAGCTTGATATTCCATGGTCGGATCTAGGGAGCTGGAAAGAAATCTGCAAAATGTATGGAAAAATTAAAAATAGATATTTTAAAAAGAAAAACGTATTTCATAGACCATGGGGCAGCTATACAAACTTATTTAAAGGCAAAGAATTTTTAATTAAAGAATTATTTGTTAAACCTAAAGGCATTTTAAGTCTTCAAAAACATTTCCATAGATCAGAACATTGGGTAGTTACTCATGGAATTCCAAGAATTACTCTAAATAAAAGTAAATTCTTAAAGAAACCTGGTGAAACTATTTATATTCCATTAGGAGCTATTCACAGAATTGAAAATCCATTTAAAAAACCGGTTAAAATTGTAGAAGCACAAATAGGCTCAATCCTTAAAGAAACAGATATTGTTAGATATCAGGATGTATATGGTAGGGTAAAATAGTATTAAGCAGACTTTAATATATTTATTTTTTTTTCTGATTTTGAAATTAAAACTTCTTTGAAATTACCAAAATTGTCACCATCAATTTGCACTGGTATTTTACTATTCACACCTTCAAATTTAATATTATCATCATATTTTGTAATCACTGATTTTGATTTTTCTAAATTACCATAAATAGCTACTAAATATATGTAATATAATAATTTTAATCGATTTAAGTTTTCAAAGATGTATGTAACAACTTTATCATCAAAGATATTTGTTTTTGCTATTGAATGATGACCTGCATAATATTTGCTATTTGTACATAGAACCCAATCTGCATAAATAGTTTTATTATCGATAAATATCTTGATTTTATTATTCTTCATAAATAAAAATTTTTGTAAACCTTTGATACCAAATATTAATTTTCCCATTATTTTTTTAATCGAGGAATTAATTGATTGAACTATTTGAGCATCCCATCCTAATCCTGCCATCAAAACAAAATGTTTTTCATTTATTTTCATTAAATTAGATTTATTAAAATTATTTGAGGTTAATGTTTTTGCAATTTGTTTAATGTTTTTAGACATACCCAATTCAGCTTGTAGAATGTTAGCTGTTCCTGCTGGAATATATCCAATTGCAAAATCCTTATTAAAATTAAAATTATTTTTTATAAGTTCGTTAATAGCAA
>CACCHS010000031.1 GCA_902545825.1 uncultured Pelagibacteraceae bacterium | reverse complement strand
ATAATGAAGCTATTAGTATAGTAAAAATTCTTAATTTTGAAAAATAAAGCACTTTTTAAAAATTTACTATTATTTTTTTGTTTCTTGATTGGCAGTGACTAAGCTTTGAATTCCAGTAGATTTAATTATCTCAACTTTAACGTTATCAGCGATCTCCACTTCAACTTTTTCAGCATCAATAATTCTATCAATTGTTCCTACGATCCCACCGACGGTAATAACTTTGTCTCCTCTTTTTAAATTTTCAACCATAATTTTATGTTCTTTTACTTTTTTTTGTTGTGGTCTTATTAAGAAAAAATAAAAAATAACAAATATTAGTATTAGTGGTATAAATTGACCTATTCCAGAATTTGACATTATTACTCCTAAGTTACTGATTTTTTATACCAAAAGATTTACTAAAACAACTCTAATTGTTATCAATCTTTTCTAAATTATTCATATATGGCTTAAGAACTTCCGGTATTATGATTGATCCATCTGCTTGCTGGTAATTTTCTATTACAGCTATTAACGTTCTTCCAACTGCTAGTCCGCTTCCATTTAGAGTGCCAACAAAATTTGTTTCTTTTTTTGAATTTTTATATCTTGCTTTCATTCTTCTAGCTTGAAATGAACCACATGAAGAACAGCTTGAGATTTCTCGATATTTTTTTTCAGACGGTATCCATACCTCAATATCATATGTTTTTTCTGCACTAAAACCCATGTCACCAGTGCATAATAAAACTTTTCTGTAAGGCAATTTTAATTGATCTAAAATATCTGTCGCACAATTAGTCATTCTTTCTAGCTCTTCAATACATTGGTTAGGCTCTACAATACTTACTAACTCAACTTTGTAAAATTGGTGTTGTCTAATCATTCCTTTTGTATCTTTACCATAGCTTCCCGCTTCTTTACGAAAGCATGGGGTTGAAGCAACAAATCGAAGCGGTAAATCTTTTATATCTAAAATTTGATCCTTAACCATATTTGTTAAAATAACTTCTGCTGTAGGTATAAGAAATTTGCGATCATTTTTATCTTCTAACATTAGTTCAAACTGGTCATTTTCAAATTTTGGCAATTGACCAGTGCCATACATAGTATTTTCATTAGCAATCAAGGGTGGCGATATCTCCAAGTAATTATTTTTATTTACATGTGTATCTATCATAAAGTTTGATAAGGCCCTCTCTAACATGGCTAGCTTTTTTGTAACAAAAACAAATCTAGAACCAGAAGTTTTGGATGCTAGATCAAAATCAAGCATTTTTAGATTATCTCCAAGATCAATATGTGACTTTGGTTTAAAATCAAAATTCTTAATTTCTCCTGTTTTTTCAATTTCTAGATTTGAATTTTCATCTTTTCCCTCAGGCACATCATCTAAAGGTATATTTGGTATTGAAGATAAAATTTCATCTAATTTAAATTTAACTTGAGATTGGTCAGAGCTTATTTTTTCTATTTTTTTTGATATTTCTTTTGATTTTTCAAATAAATTTTGATCTTTTTTTTTGGAAATATCTTTTTTTTCTTTTTCTAGTAATTCTTTATTTTGAATTAAAGTCCTATTTTGTTTATCTAATTCACTGATATTATTTGTCTCTACTTTAACATTTCTTTTAGATATTAACTTTTTAAAATTATCGAGATTATCTCTAATATCTTTAATGTTATGCATGCTCTTTTTCTTTAATTTTTTTCTCTATCATACTTACAGAAAAAATAGATAATTCATACAAAATTAAAAGAGGTATAGCTAAACCTATTTGTGTTATTGGATCTGGTGGTGTTAATATTGCTGCAGCTGCAAAAATCATTACTACAACATACTTTCGTCTTTGTTTCAAAAATAACGAATCAATTAAACCAATTCTAGCAAGTAAACTTAAGACAACCGGTAATTGGAAACTTAAGCCAAAAGCAAATATTAATTTCATAATTAAGGACAAATACTCATTTACTTTTGCTTCTAATTGAATTGGTAGATTTGTAATTGTGCCACTACTTTCAAAGGAAATGAAAAATTTAATTGCGAGAGGCATTATTAAATAATAAACCAACATTCCACCTAAAAGGAATAATATTGGTGTCACGATTAAGTAAGGCATAATTGCAGCCTTTTCATTCTTATACAATGCAGGAGCAATAAATAACCAAATCTGAATTAATATAAAAGGAAATGTTATAAAAAAAGAAGTAAAAAAAGATACTTTTAAATAAGTTAAGAACGTTTCTTGTAAAGCAGTAAAAATTAATCTTCTTTGAACTCCATCATCTTGAACAGCTGATGAATAAGGCTCTACTAGAAAACCATAAATATACTCAGAAAAAAAATAACAAATAATAAAAAAAATAAATAAAAATATTAAACAATTAATTAATCTTTTTCTTAGTTCTGCTAAATGGCTAAAAAATCCCATTTTTTCTTCACTTGGTGTCATTTAAATCTTTTTCTTTGTTGTTATCACTTTTATTTTCGTCGTTTATAATTTCATTTTCACCCAGTGTTGAAACTTCATTTTGAACGTTAGCAACATATCTTTTAGCTGAACCTATCCATGATCCAATTTTTTTTAACATTATAGGAAAATCTTTTGGACCAACTACAATGATAGCAATTGAAACTATAATTAATATTTCAAACCAGCCAATTTGTGGCATTTGATCTACTCTTTTTTATCTGTGTCTTGATTATTTTCGGATATGTTTTTTGGTGCACTATCTTCACCATCATTAGCCATTCCTTTTTTAAAACTCTTTATACCCTTTGCGACATCACCCATTAGGCTGGATATTTTTCCTCTTCCAAATAGAAGAACAACTAATATTACTACGATTGCTATTTGCCAAAAACCTATACTCATAGTTTATTTATATATCTTTTATTAAATTTTTAAAAGTACCTTTTTATTCACTTTCTTTATCTTTTAAAGTACTAGACAACATTTCATCGATATTGGAATAAATATTCTCTTTTTTTTCCTCTTGTTTTTCTTGATAAAATTTTCCTGTACCAAAAACAGATGCATCTATTGCGCTTGAGTCTATTAAGCCTGCAGAACCTAATTCGTCTACTGTGGGTAAATCTGTAAGTTTTTGAAGGTTAAAATGACTTAAAAAATCGTCTGTAGTCCCATATTGAATAGGTTTCCCTGGTACATCTTTTCTACCTTGTGGTTTTACCCAATTCAATTCCATTAATATGTCTAATGTATTAGTTCCAAAAGCAACACCTCTGATTTCCTCAATTTCAGCTCTTGTCACTGGCTGGTGATAAACTATGATTGCTAAGGTCTCTATAGCAGCTTTAGATAATTTTTTTTCAACAGTTTTTTGTTGTGACATTAGGTTTGATAAATTTTGTGCTGTTCTAAAAGACCATTTATTTGAAATGCAGACTAAATTAATACCTCTAACAGAATAAAATTTTTGTAATTTTTCAAGGGTTTTTTTTACATTAATATTTTTTGATACTTTGACTTCAATAGATTCTATTTCTAAGGGTTCGGCAGCTGCAAACAAGATTGCTTCAACTTCACGTTCACCACTGCTTAAATTTGAAGGGAATTTAACTATATTATCTTCTTTATTTTTTTTCATTTAGTTTTCTTTAATCAAAATTTTATCAAATAATTTTTCTTGTTTTATTGATATATTTCCCTCTTTTGCCAATTCCAAAGATCCAGCAAAAATACCTGCTTGTCCTGTTCTTCTTAAATTATTTTTTTTATTAAAATTTTTAGGAATTAAATCCTCAAGATTTTTCCAATTTTTAAGTTTACCGAAATACTTTTTGATTTCATTAATACCATCTTCTGTTGTAAAGACTGGTAATCTTGGAATATTAATTCTTTGAAAGTCTTTTGTCATTATTATGTTTGCATAGGTCTTCAAAAGCTCAAAAAGAGAAACATTGTATTCAGAACTATATATAGATTTAATTTGCCCCTTTACACCTCTCATAAATATATCTTTACCTAGTCTTTTTCTTTTTAACATTTGATCTGAAAGTAAACGAATTAATTCAAGTTTTTTTAATTGTAATTTTAATTTTTCAGCAACTTCTAATGCTTTAAATTCTTCCTCATCTGTTTCTGGTAACAAAAGTTTAGATTTCAAATAAGCAAGCCAGGTTGCCATCAAAAGATATTCTGAAGCTAATTCCAAATTAAGATCCAAGGATTTAGTTATAAATTCATGAAATTGATCAGCTAACTTTGTAATTGAAATATTTTCTAGATTAACTTTTTGTGATTTTGCTAAATCTAAAAGCGTATCTAGTGGACCACTAAAAGTACTTAGATTTACATTAAATTGTAATTTTTCATCTTCTTTCATTTGATGTTTACTAGCTTATAAAATTCTAAAGTTTTTTTCAGCAAAAAATTATCTAATTTTGGTGAATTTTCAGCTACAACTTTCATTTCAGACATCCTGGCGTTGCAATGTAAAACTAAATTACAACCTGCTTGAAATGCTTTTTGGGTATTAGTTAATGTTGAAAATTTAAGAGACTTCATTGAAATATCGTCTGAAATTATCAAATTTTTAAAATTTATTTCATTTCTTATAATATTAATTAATTTCTTAGAATGTGTAACTGTATATGTAGGATCAATTTTACTAAATATTATATGTGCAGTCATAGCAAAAATAGATTTTTTATTTTTGAATACTTTGAAATCATTCCTTTTTAAATAATTCAAATTTTTATATATATAAGGAGTTCGTATATGACTATCAGATTTTGCTAGCCCATGACCGGGTATATGCTTTATCACAGTGCCAATTTTATTATAATGAAATTTCTCTATTACTAAGTCACCAATTTTGTTAACAATTTTTATATTGCTAGAGAATGCTCTGTCTCCTATTATTTTTGTGGTATTTTTAACTTTTAAATCCAAAACTGGACTCGTATTCAAATTTATACCAACTTCCCTTAATAAATAAGAAATTTGATTAATATAAATATCTAAATGATAATTTAAATTTTTTGGATCTTTTTTATACATATTTCCAAAAAAATTGCCTGGGAATGCTGTTGATAAAATTATATTATTTAATCGAGCAACACGACCCCCTTCTTGATCAACTAATATCGGAAAATTTTTATCTTTATAAATTTTTCTAATACTATTCGTAAGTCTTTTTGTTTGTTCAATAGTTTTTATATTTCTTGTAAATAAAATTACACCCCAGGGCTGATATTTTTTAATAAAAGAAATTTCTTTTCTGTTTAATTTTGTTCCTTTGATCCCAATAATAAAACTTCTACGACTTTTAATCATTTTCGATTAATTTCCAAAATTGGTATTTCTTTTTGGAATTATTTGTATTGTTATTATACTCAATGATATTATCCGTATCGCTTTTAATTAATTCTAATTTTTCAGAGTACTCATTTACGATGCTTTCATAATTATTATAAGATCTGTAGACATCTTTTTCAAATGCATCGGATAAATAAAATTTAATTGTTAAAAAAAAGAATAGAACTATAACAAATAAGTATAATAAAATTTTAATTTCTTTTAACATTACATTTTTTCTGGAGTTTCCACACCTACAATTTGCATTCCAGACTTGATAACATTTGAGATTGATTTTAAAAATACAATTTTATCCTCACTAATTTTTTTTTCATTGTTAATAAATCTTTTGTTAATATCATCTTTTCCTAAATTCCAATACGAGTGAAACTCTGATGCTAGTTCGTACAGATAAGTTGGGATTCTATGAGGTTCAAGTTTATTAGTAGCAATTTCTATTACAAGTGGCCACTGAGATAATTTTTGAATAATTTTTATTTCTTCATATGAATAGTTAAAATCATAATTTTTTATACTAATTTCATCATTAATATTTTTATTAATGTGTCTAAAAACAGATGAGATTCTTGCGTAACTATACTGAACATAATACAATGGATTATCTTTCGACTTTTCTTTAACCTTGTCAAAGTCAAAATCTAATTCTACATCACTTGTTCTGCTAAGCATTATAAATCTTGTAGCATCCTTTCCTACTTCCTTAATTAAATCATCTACAGTTATATAATCACCTTTCCTTTTTGACATTTTAAATGGTTTGCCCTCTTTAATGAGTTTTACGAGTTGACTTACTTTGCAAACTAATTTGTTTTTTTCACCTGATAAAGCCTCTACAGAAGAAGTAATTCTTTTAATGTAACCTGCATGATCTGCACCTAATATATTTATAAGAACATCGAATTTCCTCTCAAGTTTATTATTATGATAAGCAACATCACTTGCAAAATATGTCCAGCTACCATCTGACTTTTGTAGTGCCCTATCTTTATCATCGCCAAAATCACTTGACTTAAAAAGTAGCTGTTCTCTTTCAACCCAATCCTCTTTTTTTTCGTTCATGGGAGCTTTTATTTTTCCAGTAAAAATATATTTTTTTTCCTTTAGTTTATTTACAACTTTATGAACCTCATTATTTTCAACAATTTTAGTTTCGCTTTGAAAATTATCATGCTCTATTCCAAGACTTTTTAAATTGTCTTTAATTAGTAAGAGCGACTCTGATACTGAAAGCAAAGTAAGTTGTTTTGCAATACTGTCAAAATTTTCAAATTTAATTTTTGGATTATTTTTAATTATATTTTTTGATATCTGAATTATATATTCACCGGGATATAAATCTGCATCATTTGGAAACTTTTCTTTAAAAATTATTTCTCTACATCTATGAAATACAGATTTAGTAAAATTTATAATTTGATTTCCGTAGTCGTTTACATAATATTCTTTAAAAACTTTATGTTTATTGAACTTTAATATATTACTTACAACATCGCCTAAGATAGCCCCACGGCAGTGACCTACATGAAGAGGGCCAGTTGGGTTTGCTGAAACAAACTCAATTATAAAATTTTTCTTTTCAGAGTTTTTATTAAGGCCAAATTCATTTGGTTTTTTAACTATAGTTTCTAATAACTTGTTCCAGAGAGTTGGTTTTAATGTAATATTCAAAAAACCTGGTTTTACAATCTCAACATTCGCAACATCAGCGTCCTCAAGAATTTTTTTTTTGATAATCTCCCCTATCTCGATTGGAGTTTTTTTGTTAGGTTTAGATAAAACCATGGCAACATTTGTTGAAATATCAGATTTAAAATTTGCAGGAGTATTATCTACCGTTATCGAACTTAATTTATCGGGTATTTTTAATAAATCTTTGTTATTAAGATCATTAATAATTATTTTAATTTTTTTTAAATAAATTTCAAAAATGTTCATTTTATTTTATTGTATAAATTGATTGCATATCTATCTGTCATACCTGAAATATAATCTGCAATAGCTCTAT
>CACCHS010000030.1 GCA_902545825.1 uncultured Pelagibacteraceae bacterium | reverse complement strand
TTTGACTATATTTTCTATCTCATAAAGTAAATAGAACTCATTCATATCAATAATATCAATTTGGTTCTTACTTGATAAATCTAATATTTTATTATCAATATTTGTTAATTCACTACTAATATTTACATTTTCTTTACTCTTTTTTTCAAGTTTATATTCTAAAACAATCTGATTTAATGAATTTCCAGTTAATATTTTATTCTCTATTTCATCAATTTTATCAAAAAAGATTTGGTTGTATTCTTCAGAGCCTATTAAATCTGCGGGTGTTAATTTTATATAAGAATAATTAATAAATTCTTGTTTTAAATTATTTTCATTTTTATCAATATATTTATTTACATCATTATTTTTTATACTATCTTTTGATCCGTATATTTCTTTTAGGTCAATATATTCAATCTCAATTTTTTTTGTTTCGTTTTCGTAAAGTTTCTTTGTTAAAAATAATGGTGAATAAATACCACCAGAAATAAAATTAAATAAATTATTTTGTAATTCTCTCTCTTTAAGTCTTCTTTCAAAAGTAGGAGCATCAATTTGATTTGTTAAAAGAAATTTTTCATATTTTAGTCTAGAAAAATTATTATTTTCATCGAGAAAGTTAGGATTTTTTTTTATTATATTAGCTAAATTTTTTTCAGTAATATTTATATCTAACTCATTGATTTGAATTTCCAAAATTTTTTTTGATATTAATTCTGACAATAGCTCCTCAACTATTTCATTATCTAAATTTTCTCTAATTGCCTCTTGATTAATATTTAGATCATTTATGTGTTCGATAAATTCCTGAGTAGATATATTGATGTTATCAATTTTAGCTAAAGAATTCGTATTACCACTACTAAATACACCTCCCATTCCCCAAAACACAAAAGGGATTACAACAATAACTAATAATATTTTTGCAAATATTGTTTTTGAAAAGTTTCTAATACTGTTAAGCATAAATTTTTTAATTTATTGAACTATAAAAGACAAAGCTATAGATTATAACTATCAATATGACAAATAAAATAAGATATTTTATAGCAAACTGGAAAATGTATGGCGATTTAGCTTCATTAAAAAGTATTAAAAATGTTATAAAATTTTCAAGGCTTAGCAAAGGTAAAAAATTTAAGATTATTTATTGTCCTCCATACACACTCTTGAGTGATTTTGTTAATACTTTAAAAAAATCCTCAATAGAAACTGGAGCTCAAAATATTCATGAGAATTATGATTTTGGAGCTCATACAGGTTTTATTAATTCAAAAATGTTAAAAAATTTAGGTGTAAAATATGTAATTATAGGACACTCAGAAAATAGAACATTGGGCGAGGACCATAAGCAAATAAATAAAAAAATCTTATCAGCAATTAAAAGTAAATTGAACGTAATATTCTGTATTGGTGAAACATCTTTTCAAAGAAAAAATAAAAAAACAAATATAATCTTAAAAAAGCAAATTATGAATGGTTTAAAAGGTATTGGTAAAAAATATAAGATTATAGTTGCTTATGAACCAGTATGGTCAATAGGAACAGGTATTGTACCAAATAATCTTGAACTAGAAAAAAATATTAAATTTATTAAATCAATAATAAGTAAAAAATTTAAAAATTATAAAATATTGTATGGTGGATCAGTTAGTCCAAATAATATTCAAAAATTAAAAATGATTGATTTATTAGATGGATATCTGATTGGTGGTGCATCCCAAAGCTCAAAAAAACTTATTGATATAATAAAAAAAACCTTTAATTAGACATCATGGAAAACATATTGTTGATACTAAATATAATTTTAGCAATAATCTTGGTAATCTTAGTTTTGTTTCAAAAATCGGAAGGTGGTGCTCTTGGTATTGGAGTTTCTCAAGATAATTTTATGTTTTCAAGAACCGCAGGGGATTTTCTTACAAAAGCCACAGGAATCGTTGCTACGTTATTTATTATATGTAGTTTAAGTTTAACGATAGTATCTAGGGGTGATTTAATATCAGAAACTTCAGTAATTGATGCAGTAGAAGAAACTGAAGATACCCCTAAAATTCCAGATAATAATAATTAATCCTTTTAATTTATTGATTTAGACGCTATAAGATACTTCCATGGCGCGATATATATTTGTCACTGGCGGCGTGGTCTCATCACTTGGTAAAGGATTATCTTCTGCTTCGTTAGCTTACTTACTTCAATCAAGGGGTTACAAAGTAAGATTACGAAAGCTAGACCCATATCTAAATGTAGATCCTGGCACAATGAGCCCATTTCAACATGGGGAAGTTTTTGTAACTGATGATGGTGCAGAAACAGATCTTGATTTGGGCCATTACGAAAGATTCACAGATATATCAGCAAAACAATCTGACAATATAACCACGGGAAGAATTTATAGTGATATTATTCAGAGAGAGAGAAAAGGTGGTTATTTAGGTAAGACAGTCCAAGTAATACCACATGTCACTGATAGAATAAAAGAATTTATAAAGAAAGATGTTAGCTCTGAGGATTTTATAATCTGTGAGATAGGAGGAACAGTAGGTGATATTGAAAGCTTACCATTTTTGGAAGCAATAAGACAATTTTCAAATGACAATGGAAAAAAAAATACACTATTTATTCACTTAACTTTAGTACCATATATGAGAGCCTCAGATGAAATTAAAACTAAACCAACACAACATTCTGTCAAAGAACTAAGAACAATTGGTATTCAGCCTAATATAATTATTTGTAGATCAGAACAGCCTTTACCATTTGATCAAAGAAAAAAAATATCATTATTTTGTAATGTTCCTTTTGAAAATGTAATTGAGACAGTTGATGTTAAAACGATTTACGAAGCTCCCATAAGTTTTAATAAAGAGAAACTTGATAAAATTGTTCTTAAATACTTTAAATTAAAATCAAAGAAAAATGTAAACCTTAATCCATGGAAAAAAATTACTAATGTTGTTTTGAAAACAAAACCTAAAGTAAATATTGGTTTAATAGGTAAATATGTGAATCTTAAAGATGCTTATAAATCACTTGATGAGGCTTTGATACATGGTGGAATAGATAATAACGTGAAGGTGAATTTAATACGAATTGAATCTGATAAATTAAAACCTAATGAAATAAAAGAAAAACTAAAAAATATTTCAGGTATACTTATTCCAGGTGGTTTTGGGAAAAGAGGTACTGAAGGTAAAATTGAGGCTATAAAATATGCAAGACAAAATAAAATACCATTTTTAGGCATTTGTTATGGCATGCAGATGGCCGTGATTGAATATGCAAGAAATGTATTGAAAATAAAGAAAGCTACATCTAGTGAATTTAGCAAGACAGGAGTGAATGTAATAGGATTAATATATGAATGGAATAGAGATGGTAAAATTTTCAAAGGTTCTAAAAAAGAGCTTGGTGGTACAATGCGACTTGGTCTTTATGAGGCAAAATTAAAAAAAAATTCTTTAATTAGAAAAATTTATAAATCAAGCAATATAAGCGAGAGGCATAGACATAGATATGAGGTTAACATTGATTATAAAGACAAATTTGAGGATAAGGGCCTAATTTTTTCTGGAATTTCACCGGATAATAAATTACCTGAGATTATAGAGCTTAAAAATCATCCTTGGTTTGTCGGTGTTCAATTCCATCCAGAATTTAAATCTAGACCTTTAAACCCACATCCATTATTCTCATCATTTATCAAGGCAGCAAAAATCAAAAATGCAAAATATTAAAGTTAAATGTAATCAAATAGAAATTTCAAATTCTAACAGATTTTGTTTAATAGCAGGACCATGTCAGCTTGAAACAGAACAACATGCATTAGATATCGCAGGTAAAATACAAGAAATCACAAAAAAATTTAATTTAGGTTTTATTTATAAAACATCCTTTGATAAAGCCAACAGAACTAGCCTAAAAGGTAAAAGGGGAGCTGGTTTAGAAAAATCTTTGCCCGTATTTGATAAAATAAAAAAAGAATTAAACATACCTGTTCTAACTGATATTCATAACGAAGCACAATGTAAAATAGTTTCAAATCATGTTGATGTTTTGCAAATTCCAGCCTTTTTGTGTAGGCAGACTGACTTACTAATTGCAGCTGCAAAAACAAAAAAAATTGTTAATGTTAAAAAAGGACAATTTCTAGCACCTTGGGATATGGTCAATGTAACAAAAAAAATATCAGATTCAGGAAATAATAATATTTTAGTAACCGAAAGAGGAGCAAGCTTTGGGTACAATACTTTGGTTTCTGATATGAGATCAATACCTATAATGGCAAAAAATGGTTACCCAGTAATTTTTGATGCAACACATTCTGTTCAGCAACCAGGTGGAATGGGAGAAAAAAGTGGTGGACAAAAAGAATTTGTAGAACATTTATCCCGTGCGGCAATAGCAGTTGGTGTAGCAGGTGTATTTATAGAAACACACCAAGATCCTGACAATGCACCATCCGATGGTCCTAATATGCTTCCACTTAACAAATTAGAAAATCTTATTTCTCAACTTTGTGAAATTGATAATTTAATTAAAAAACAATGAGTAAGATTTCAAGAATTGTTGCAAGACAGGTTTTTGATAGTAGAGGAAATCCAACAATAGAGGCAGAGATATTTTCTGGTAAAAGTAGTGCATCAGCAATTTGTCCCTCTGGAGCATCTACTGGAACATATGAAGCTTTTGAAAAAAGAGATAAGACTAATAAAAAGTATTTAGGCAAAAGTGTTTTTAAGGCTATAGATTTAATAAATAAAAAAATTTCAAAAAAACTTAAAGGCCAAAATGTTCATAATCAAGAGAGAATTGATAGCATAATGATCAATTTAGATGGTACTAAACAAAAAATTAAAATTGGAGCAAACGCAATTCTAGCAGTATCAATGGCTAACAAAAAATTGTCAGCAAAAATTAAGAATAAACCACTTTATGAGTGTTTTTTAAAAAATAAAAATTTTAGACTTCCATATCCTTTAATGAATATTATTAATGGCGGAGCTCATTCGAATAATGGTTTAAGGATTCAAGAATTTATGATTAGACCAGATGGTGCGAAAAATTTTTCTGATGCAGTAAGAATGTGCTATTTAGTTATACAAAATCTAAAAAAAATAATTAATTCAAAAGGTTTATCTACATCTGTAGGAGATGAGGGTGGATTTGCTCCAATGATAAATAAAAACGAAAATGCTTTAGCTTTAATAGTTAATGCTATTAAAAAATCTGGTTTTATCAATGGTAAACATATTTCAATTTGTCTAGATGTTGCTGCAAATGAATTATATAAAAAAGGTAAGTATTCTATTCACTCTACGAAATTCATTTCCACTAATGAATCTATTAAAAAATATCTACAATTAATTAAAAAGTTTAAAATCAAATCTATTGAAGATCCATTTTCTGAGAATGATTGGTCCTCTTGGAATAAACTAACAAAATCATCAAAAAAAACTCAAATAGTTGGTGATGATTTATATGTAACCAATCTAGAAAGATTAAAAATGGGATTTTTAAACAATTCTTCAAATTCGATACTTGTTAAACTAAATCAAATTGGAACAGTAACTGAAACTTTAGAAGTTATAAAATTTGCAAAAATAATAGGATTTAGCACAATTATTTCTCATCGATCTGGCGATAGTGAAGATACATTTATTGCAGATCTAGCTGTTGGTACCGACTCAAATCAGATTAAAACAGGGTCTTTGTCCAGGTCAGAAAGAGTTGCTAAATATAATCAATTAATCCGAATAGAAGAAAATCTAGGAAAAAAGGCAAAAATGAATAGAATTCATTAATGCTGACGAAAATAAAAAAAAATTACTTTGAGATAGTTTCATTTCTTTTAATAATTTATTTTTTAATTAATTTATTAGGTGGTCAAAGAGGTCTATTCTCGTATTTCGAAAAAAGGGAAACTTTAGAAAAACTTACAAGTGAAGAAACTATAAAATTATCCAAAATTAAAAGATTAGAATTAGAAAACTCCCTATTAACTGATAATATCGATAAGGATTTTGTCGATCAATTAATACGAGACAAATTAATGCTTGGTAAAAAAGGCGAGAGTACCTATATAATAGTTAATAATGACAATTAGACATCCAGAAAAAGTAAATAAACCTATAAATCCTATAAAAAAAAAACCAAGTTGGATTAGATCTAAGTTATTAAATAGTAAAGAATTTTTTATAACTAAAAGTGTTATAAATCAAAATAATCTCGTAACTGTATGCCAAGAGGCAAATTGCCCAAATATTACAGAGTGCTGGAGCAAAAGACATGCAACATTTATGATTATGGGTGACACTTGCACTAGGGCTTGTGGATTTTGTGATGTTAAAACAGGCAAGCCTGATAAACTAGATCCTTTTGAGCCCTATAAAATATCAAATGCTGTTAAAAAATTAAATCTCAAACACGTAGTGATTACATCAGTTGATAGGGATGATTTACCTGACGGAGGCTCACAACATTTTTTTGAAGTGATTAAAACAACTCAAAAAAATAATCCGAACACATCGATTGAAGTTTTAACACCAGACTTTCTAAGAAAAGGAGAGGCCTATAAAAAAGTTCTAGAGGCAAACCCAGATGTTTTTAATCATAATATTGAAACAGTTCCTAGTCTCTATAGAAAGGTTAGACCAGGAGCAAGATATTTTGGCTCACTTGAACTTTTAAAAAATTCAAAGCAAATAAACAAAAATGTTTTCACCAAATCTGGCTTAATGGTTGGATTAGGTGAAACAAAAGATGAAATTTTACAAGTTATGGACGATTTAATTTCAGCTGATGTAGATTTTTTAACCATAGGTCAATATTTACAACCATCACCAAAACATTTTCCTTTAGTTAGATATTATCATCCAGATGAATTTAAAGATTTAGAACAACAGGCTAAAGCAAGAGGGTTTTTATTAGTATCCTCTTCACCAATGACTAGATCTTCATACCACGCGGATGAAGATTTTAAAGTTTTGCAAGAAAATAGACTCAAAATAAATGCCTCAAGCTTCAGTTAAAAGAATTATTAACTGCAATAAGAAAGATTTGATCGAGCTTGTTTTAGATATTGAACAATATCCTGATTTTATCCCTTATTGTTTAAGTTCAAAAGTATATAGTAGAGAGGATAAGAGTAATGAAATACTAATTGTAGCTGATTTAACTATTGGAAAGGGTCCTTTTAAAGATACATATAAAAGTGATGTTAAGTATTACAAAGATAAAGATTTAATTTATGTAACTAATATTGATGGTCCTCTTAAACATCTCGAAAACAAATGGAATTTTAAAGAATTTAAAGGGCAAACAGAAGTTTCATTTGATGTAGATTTTGAGTTAAAAAATCGTTTTCTTAATATTATTATGACAAAATCTTTTCAATATGGATTAAATAAAATTGCAGATGCATTTGAAAAACAAGCAAATAAAATCTTAGATAATTCCTAATATTAACTCAAAAGCTTTTTTTACCGTAGCTCTTTGAAAAGATATCCGGTTTTTATTTTTAAAAACGTACCTATTAATCTTAATTTTATTACCTTTTTTAATACCTATATATACTAACCCCACAGGTTTTTGCTTAGTACCACCCTTTGGTCCTGCAATTCCAGTTACAGAAATATTAATATAAGCATTAGATATTTTTGATAAATTATCCACCATTGAGATACAACACTGATGACTCACTGCACCATATTTTTTAATTATATTTTTATCAACTTTTAAAATTTTAATTTTTGCTTTATTGGAGTATGTCACAAGACCTAAATTGAATACTTTTGATGCACCACTAACTGAAGTAATTGAACTAGCTAAAAGTCCACCAGTACATGATTCAGCACACGAAATTTTAATTTTCTTTCTTTTTAAGGTGCGAATTAAATTATTAATATTATTCATATAGTAAAATATAGCTTTATTGTCATAAAAAATATTAAAAATAATACCACATATAAACCTGCAACAATGTCATCCATAATCACTCCAAAACTATTTTTAAAATTTTTATCAAAATAACTTACAGGAAAGGGTTTAATTATATCAAAAACTCTAAATGTCATGAACATTATTACATAAAAATAAAAGGAATCTTCGAAACTTTTTTCTGTTCCATGCGAAATTTCATAAAGATATATCGGTATAGATTGACCAATGAATTCATCAATAACAACTTCTTTTGGATCTTTGTTGTTTTTTGATTTTATATAATTTGCAACAGCAATAAACGCATAAATTGTAACAATGACCAAAAAAAATAAGAAAAAATTTTTAGGAAAATTAAATAGATGGAAGTAAAGGAAAAGTATTACTGTTGTTATAAAAGATGCAATAGTACCAGGAATTTTTTTAAACTTACCTAATCCAAACATCGTAACAAAGTATTTATTTAAATTCTCAATCATATTTTGCTATCGAAACTATTACTTCACACGCTATTGCTTTTTCTTTTCCTATTAATCCTAATTTTTCTACAGTTTTACCTTTTAGATTAACTAAATCTTTATTTAAATTCATCAGTCTAGATATAGATTCAATAATTCTTTTTCTATATTTTGAAACTCTTGGTTTTTGACATATTAAATTTATATCTAAATTATTTATATAAAAATTTTTTTGATCGAGCATTTTTAAAATTGGTTTTAACAACTTTGTAGATCTTATATTTTGAAATTTCTTTGTATTTGGAAAATAAGTGCCTATATCTTTTTTTCTAATAGAACCTAAAA
>CACCHS010000029.1 GCA_902545825.1 uncultured Pelagibacteraceae bacterium | reverse complement strand
TCAGGTAGCTAACGCTACAGCGTTTTCTATATGTGAAATCTGTGAAAAAGTTACGGAGATTAGTAGCGCTAGTCTTTCTAAATACTTAGCTAATTTTAAAGACAAAGACGGTATGAAGTATAGTAAATACAATCTTGAGTTTTTTGGATTATGTAAAAAATGTGATACCAATATTTTGAAAAGAGATTTGGTGTTAATATTCTTGGAGCATTTACTGTTAATACAGATGTAATGCCTGGTGCTGAACAACTAGCTGAGATTAGAGAAGTAATTGAACACGATAAAGTAAGCTGTGTATTCTCAGAGCCTCAATTTAATCCTGATATTATTAAAGCTGTTGCAAAAGATACAAATATTGCAACAGGGGTTATTGATCCATTAGGAGCTACTCTTGATCCTGGTAAAGATTTATACTTCAATTTAATTGGCAATATGTCAAAATCTTTTAAAGGATGTTAATTTAATTAATGGAAGAAACCAACAGACAGGTTCCCGTCACTGTATTAACAGGTTTTCTTGGTGCTGGAAAAACTACACTTCTTAATAGAATTCTTACAGAACAGCACGGCAAGAAGTACGCCGTTATTGTAAATGAATTTGGTGAACAAGGTATTGATAATGACCTTGTAGTGGATGCTGACGAGGAAGTTTTTGAAATGAACAATGGCTGTATATGCTGCACAGTCAGAGGTGACCTAATTAGAATACTTAGTGGGTTAATGAAGCGAGCTGATAAACTTGATGCAATTATAGTTGAAACAACTGGTTTAGCAGATCCAGCTCCTGTGGCTCAAACCTTCTTTGTAGATCAAGATGTAGCAAATAAAACAAAGCTAGATGCAATTGTTACAGTTGCAGATGCAGTTCATTTAAGCTCACAAATTGAAGACCATCACGAAGCTGAGGAACAAATTGCTTTTGGTGATGTAATATTACTAAATAAAATAGATCTTGTGAAAGATGAGAATATAGAGGTTGTGACAAAAAGAATTCGTAAAATTAATCCTTTTGCACATTAAAAAGTATTGAATAAGCTTTCATTGGCTCTGGAGATTTATCAATTAAATCAAAAATAATTTGCTGATTTTTTGTGAGAGTATGTTCTTTATGCATAGTTTTCATTTTACTGATTCCTCATTAATTTTTCAATTTAATAGATTGCTTTATTTTGAATAATGAAAGTATAAATAATAATAACGCAGCGGTTATAATTGATGGACCTGAAGAAGTATTAAACTCTAAAGATGTAAACAATCCTATAATTACAGATAACAAACCACCTACAATTGATAAAATAACCATACTTTGTGGACTTGATGATAAATTTCTAGCCATTGCAGCTGGTATAATCAGCATTCCTGTAATTAATAATAATCCAACCATTTTAATTGAAATAGCAATAATTGCTGCCATTAAGATAGTAAAGATTGCTTTCGCTCTATCAGGATTTAAACCTTCTGCTTCAGCTAGTTCATAATTTACTGTTGAGGCGAATAAAGGTTTCCAAATAAATTTTAGAGTTACCAAGATTAATGCTCCTCCAATCCATATGATTAACAAATCATTTACTGAAACTGCTAAAATATCTCCAAATAATAATCCCATAATATCAAACCTGATAAACGTTAAAAAACCAACAACAACAAGTCCAACTGCCAGAGATGAATGAGCCAGAAGACCTAATAAAGCATCACCAGGTAAATTAGTTCTTTTTTGTAATTGAATTAAAATTAAAGCTATTATGGAAGAAATAACAAATACTGAAAGAGCAATATTAAATTCCATAGTAAACGCTAATGTTACTCCTAATAAAGCAGAGTGGGCCAATGTATCACCAAAATATGACAACCTTCTCCAAATAACAAAACACCCAAGTGGTCCAGTAACAAAAGCAACACCTATGCCAGCTAATAAAGCTCTTATAAAAAAATCATCTAACATTTAATTCTTTTTTATTTCTCCTTCATCAGTATGAATATGGTCATGTCTATGTTCGTATCGTGATAATATTTGAGAAGCTTGTTCACCAAATAAAGCTTTATACTCATTATTTTTTGCAACTTCCATAGGAGATCCTGAACAACATACATGACCGTTTAAACAAACTACATAATCTGTAGCACTCATTACAGTATGTAAGTCGTGAGAAATTAATAAGATTCCACAATTTAGTTCATCAGAAATTTTCTTTATTAGCTCGTATAATGCAATTTCACCTGTAAAATCCACTCCTTGAACTGGCTCATCAAGAACTAACAAATCTGGTTTTTTTGATATAGCTTGTGCAAGTAACACTCTTTGAAATTCACCACCTGACAAATCACCTAAATTTTTATTTTTAAGATGTATAACCCCAGTCAAAGATAAAGCTTCATCTATTTTCTCATTGTTAAGTCTTTCCGTTAAAAGCATAAAATCATTTACTCTAAGCGGCAATGTCCAATCAATTGAAATTTTCTGTGGAACATATCCAATTTTATTTGTGTATTTTTCAACAGAACCATCAATCTGTTTATAAATGCCTAAAGCAATTTTAGCCGTTGTACTTTTTCCTGATCCATTTGGACCTATAAGAGTAACTATTTTACCTTTTTCAACCTGTAGTGAGACTCCTTTTACTAACCACTTTTTGTTAACACTAAATCCAGCATTATTTAATTTTACTAATATATTTTGATTTGAGCTCATTTTATTTCTTGACTTGTGTTTGTTATATTATTACATAGTGTTATATTATAACAATTAAATTATACAATATATGAAAAATATCAAAAAACTCCCATTTATCTTAACAATACTATCATTCTTAACTATTTTTGTACCAGCAAATGCTGATATTAAAGTAGTAACAACAATAAAACCAATACATTCTCTTGCAAGCTATCTAATGGATGGGGTTGGTAAACCAGATTTAATCGTTGATGGTTATGCTTCGCCACATGGATTTGCACTAAAGCCATCACACGCTAAAATGATTCAAAATGCTGATATTATTTTTTGGGTAGGTGAGGATATTGAAAGTTTTTTAGAGAAACCATTAAAAACTATTGCAAAAAAAGCTGATAAAATTGAATTAATGGAAATTAAAGGTTTAACCAAACTTAAATTTAGGGAAAGAAATATTTTTGATAGTCACGACGATCATGGACATAAAAAGGATGATCACGATGACCACGATGATCATGCTAAAAAAGAAGATGATCACGATGACCATGATGATCATGCTAAAAAAGAAGATGATCACGATGACCATGGTCACGACGATGATCATAAAGAAGATGGCCACGATGATCACGGTCATAAAGGACACGCGCACGGTGAATTTGATCCACATATTTGGTTAGATCCAATGAATGCGAAAATAATTTTAAGTGAGATGGCTGAGCATTTAATTGAAAATGATAAAGAAAATGAAGCAAAGTATAAAAAAAATCTTAAGAAAGCTCACAAAGACTTAGACAACCTAACAAAAAAAGTAAAATCTGAATTAAATAAAGATTTCAAATCCATAGTTTTTCATGATGCATACCAATATTTTGAAAAGAGATTTGGTGTTAATATTCTTGGAGCATTTACTGTTAATACAGATGTAATGCCTGGTGCTGAACAACTAGCTGAGATTAGAGAAGTAATTGAACACGATAAAGTAAGCTGTGTATTCTCAGAGCCTCAATTTAATCCTGATATTATTAAAGCTGTTGCAAAAGATACAAATATTGCAACAGGGGTTATTGATCCATTAGGAGCTACTCTTGATCCTGGTAAAGATTTATACTTCAATTTAATTGGCAATATGTCAAAATCTTTTAAAGGATGTTAATTTAATTAATGGAAGAAACCAACAGACAGGTTCCCGTCACTGTATTAACAGGTTTTCTTGGTGCTGGAAAAACTACACTTCTTAATAGAATTCTTACAGAACAGCACGGCAAGAAGTACGCCGTTATTGTAAATGAATTTGGTGAACAAGGTATTGATAATGACCTTGTAGTGGATGCTGACGAGGAAGTTTTTGAAATGAACAATGGCTGTATATGCTGCACAGTCAGAGGTGACCTAATTAGAATACTTAGTGGGTTAATGAAGCGAGCTGATAAACTTGATGCAATTATAGTTGAAACAACTGGTTTAGCAGATCCAGCTCCTGTGGCTCAAACCTTCTTTGTAGATCAAGATGTAGCAAATAAAACAAAGCTAGATGCAATTGTTACAGTTGCAGATGCAGTTCATTTAAGCTCACAAATTGAAGACCATCACGAAGCTGAGGAACAAATTGCTTTTGGTGATGTAATATTACTAAATAAAATAGATCTTGTGAAAGATGAGAATATAGAGGTTGTGACAAAAAGAATTCGTAAAATTAATCCTTTTGCTAAAATTATTAAAACTACAAAATGTGGAACACCACTTAAGGAAATTCTTAATCTTGATGCTTTTAGTTTAAAACGTATTTTAGAGGTAGAACCAGATTTTCTTGAGTCAGATCATGACCATGAACATGATGATGATGTTACAAGTTTATCATTTGTATCTGATACACCTCTTGATATGGAAAAATTTCAAAACTGGTTTGGAAAACTTTTACAGACAAAAGGTCAAGATATTATGAGAACAAAGGGAATACTTAATTTTAAAGATGAAAATGATCGATATGTATTTCAAGGCGTTCATATGTTGATGGATGCTTCTCCTATGGGAAAATGGCCCGAAAATAAAAAACGTAGTTCTAGACTAGTGTTTATTGGACGTAACTTAGATACAATGAATTTAAAAGAGGGATTTGAAGCCTGTAAATCAGAATGACAACTGATTTAAATCAATTTCCAGAGCTAGATAAAACAAAATTTGAACAAAGAGGAATTCAGTTAGAAATTGGAGTTCCAGTAACCTGCGCGGTTTCAATTGGTAATAATATAGCTGCTGGTTTTGGTGATGGTACTGTGAGAATTTTCAGTTCTCGAGAAAAACACAAAACTTTAAAGGCTCATAAGGGTGTTATACTTTGCATGTCAAGGGATGGTAATAATATTTTAACCGGTGGTGATGATGGTTATTTTTTAAAAATTTCACTTAATGGAGAAATAAATGAAATTACAAACTTTGGTTCACGATGGGTGGATCATGTTGCAGCATATAATGGAAACCTAGTCTGTTCTTCAGGTAAGGTAGTTTATTATTGGGATAAAAATAAAAAAGAACCAAAATCTTTAAATCATGATAGTACGATTGGAGGTTTAGCATTTGATGCTAAAGGAAGACGGTTGGCTGTATCTAGATATGGGGGTGTTACAATTTGGAAAAAGGATTACAGTAATAAATGGAAATCAACAAAATTAGATTGGAAAGGTTCTCACAACAAAGTGAGTTTTAGCCCAGATGGTAAATACTTGGTAACGTCTATGCAAGAAAATGTACTTCGTTGCTGGCGTTTAAAAGATAAGCTTGATTTTGCTATGTCAGGATATGGCTCGAAAGTTAAAAGTTTTGCATTCATTAGTGATACAAGTTACTTGGCAACATCAGGAGCGATAGATGCAATATGTTGGCCCTTTGACGGTGAAGGACCAATGGGACGTAAACCTATTTGTCTTTCTTATATAGGAAATAAACAAGTTACATTTATAGAACCATTTCCTGATGAAAAAGCAATTTTTGCTGGTTTGAGTGATGGTTCTGTTTTTTTATCTCAAATTGAAAATGAAAATAACACTATAATAATTAGAAGTTTCACAGGTTCTGAAGTTAGTGCAATCGCAATGACTGATGATAAATCAAGTATATTTATTGGTGACATGAATGGAAATACTTTATGGACTTCAATTTGGGATCAATAAAAAATGTTTAATAAAAAAAAACCAAATTTAGAAACAATTCAGAATTTAAAAAATTATTTTATAAATAAATATGAAATACCAGAAAGTACAATTTTAAGCATTGCAGAATTAAATTGTCATGAACCTGATTGTCCTCCGACCGAAACAGTAGTAACTGCTAGATCAATAGATGGATCTACTCAAAACTGGAAAATCCATAAACCTATAGATGAAATAAGTGAAAATGACGTTAATGATTTAGAATAAAAATTGATCTTTAGTTATAAATAATATCTAATAATGGGATGAGTACAATTTCCCTTACATTGGATGAAATTTTTGTTTTAGCTAAAAAGACTTTACTAGCTAATGGCTGTGATGATGAAACAGCATCTATTCTCTCTGATTTAATAAGAAATGCTGAAAGAGATGGCTCTTTATCTCATGGTTTATTTAGATTGCCAGCCTATGTTAGTGGTTTAAAGAGCGGCAAAATTAATGGTAAAGGAAAGCCTGAAGTAAAAAAAATTTCACCATCAGTAATTAAGGTTCAGGGAAATAATTGTTTAGCACCAGTAGTTTTAAAAAAAGGATTACCAGAATTATCTAAAGCAGCAAAAGAAAATGGTGTTGCAGTACTTGCAATAAATAATTCACACCATATGGCAGCTATGTGGCCTGAGACAGAAAAATTAGCAGAGGAAGGCTTGGTTGCGTTTGCATGCACATCTTACAAACCCTCAGTAGCTCCTGCTGGCGCTACTAAACCATTGTTTGGAACTAATCCAATTTCATTTGCTTGGCCAAGACCTGGAAAAACACCAGTGGTTTATGATATGGCAACCGCATCAATGGCAATGGGCGAAGTACAAGTTGCAAAAAGAGAAGGGCACAAAGTTCCATTAGGAACGGGTTTAACTAAAGATGGAAAAGACACAACTGATCCAGGAGCAATAGCTGATGGTGGTGTACTACTTCCTTTTGGTGGTTATAAAGGTTCAGCGATAGCAATGATGGTAGAGCTAATGGCTGGTGCATTAGTAGGAGACAACTTTAGTTTTGAAACAGCGGCTAAAGATAATAATGATGGTGGTCCGCCAAGTGGAGGAGAATTTATACTAGCAATATCTCCAGATAAAACAGCAGGAACAGACTGGCAAAAACACTCAGAAGAATTTTTTAACAAAATGAAATCTTTTGATGGCGTTAGACTTCCTGGTGAAAGGCGACATAAAAATAGATTAGATAAAGGTCCAAGAAATATTAATCAGGAACTAGTAAATAAAATTAAATCTCTAAGCTAATTCAATTTCAATTGGTGTATGATCAGATGGTTTTAATCTACCTCGAGGATATTTATTTATTTTTACATCCTTAACTAGATTAATAAGTGAGTTTGAAACTAAAAAATGATCAATTCTCATTCCATTATTTTTTTGCCAAGCACCGCTCGTATAGTCCCAAAATGTATAACCTTCTTTGTCTGGATGTATAAATCTATAGGCATCATGAAATCCTAGGTTTATGAGTTCCCTTAGTTTTTTTCTAATTTCTAATCTAAATAGCGCATCATTTTCATAACTTTTAGGATTATGAACATCTTCTGCGGCCGGAATAATATTAAAATCACCGCCAATAATTATATTTTCATTTGATTTAGCCATACTTTTTAATTTTTTAATTAAGCTTTCAAGCCAATAAAGTTTATAGGTATATTTTTCTGTATCTACAGGATTTCCATTTGGTGTGTAAATATTTATTAAAGTTATATTTTTTTTTTTAAACTTAATATCAGCCGTTATAATTCTTGACTGCTTGTTTTTATCTTTAAATGGATCATTTTTAATATTATCTAGTTTTTTCTTAGAAACAATAGCAACCCCATTGTAACTTTTTTGTCCAAAAACATAATTCTCATATTTCAGAGAGGAAAAATCGTCGTAAGGATAGGTTTCATTTTGTGTTTTTATTTCTTGCATCATTACAATATCTGGGGAAAATTTTTTTAAATATTCTTTTATATTTTCAATTCTGGCCCTTACAGAATTAACGTTCCAAGAACTTATAATCATTAAAGTGAAAAAGAAACACCACAACCACAAGAGGATTTACTTTGCGGATTTTTAATTTTAAAAGACTCACCAATAAGCTCTTTCACAAAATCAACCTCTGAACCTTTTAGAAGTTCTGCTGATTGCTTATCAATTAAAATATTATCAAATCTTACATCGTCTTCTTCTTGTGTTTTGTCAAAAGAAAAATCATACTGAAAGCCTGAACAACCTCCACCTTTGATTGCGATTCTGAAAAAGGATCCTTTATCTTTCTGTAACAACAAATGATTTATTTGTTTTATCGCTTTATCTGTAAATTTAATTTCTTTATTCATATGTTAACACTGATAATACTAATATAATAATATTTTATTATTTTTAAAGTATGAAAAATTTCAATAAATTAGGTTTATTTAAAAGCAAAGGCAGGCTTTATTCTGAACCACAGAATAGATTTAGAACCCCATTTCAAAGAGATAGGGATAGAATTATTCATAGTGCATCCTTCAGAAGACTAAAACATAAAACGCAAGTGTTTGTTAATACTGAGGGAGACCATTATAGAACAAGAATTACTCACTCTATAGAGGTTGCACAAGTAGCCAGAACAATTGCAAGATTTTTAAATTTAAATGAGGAGCTCGCAGAAACTTTAAGTTTGGCTCATGATTTAGGACATACACCCTTTGGGCATGCAGGGGAAGAAGCACTAAATGAAAGTATGTATGACCGGGGAGGTTTCGATCATAACTTACAAACATTAAGAATTGTTATGTTTATCGAAAATAAATATTTAAAATTTAAAGGTTTAAATCTTACTATAGAAACTCTTGATGGTTTGCTCAAACATAATGGCCCAATATTTGATAAAAAAAAAATTGATAAACTTATAGGTATTAGCAATCTTAAAAATAAGATTAATTTTAATATTTATCCATCATTGGAAGCACAAATAGCCGCCATATCAGATGATATTGCATACAATAACCATGACATTCAAGACGGGTTAAAAGCTAAACTTTTTAATTTGAACGACTTACTCTCATTGAATTTTTTTAAGGAAATTTACAAACCATATAAAAATATAAGAAACATATCAAAAGAAGTAATTAT
>CACCHS010000028.1 GCA_902545825.1 uncultured Pelagibacteraceae bacterium | reverse complement strand
AACATTCCAAATTGACTCAATTAAAATCATTTATAACATGCCAATCAAAAGTTTTACTATGGCATCGGATGAGGATAAAAATATATATTTAGTTAAAATTTTAAGAGAGATAATTGATAACTCCTCATTTTCAGGTGATAAAATTAATGATTATAAAAAATTATCTGCTAGCAACATAAATAAGGATATTCTAACTGCTTATGATTTTTATTTAAATGAAAAGTACAAAATTAAAATAAATGAGCAAACATTAGAAAGAGTAAAAAATTATTTTAGATAAAATAATGCAAAGCTATTCAAAATTTAAGCGGGACTATAATGCTAAAAAAAATCAAGTATTATATAAAATTAAAAAGGTTAAAAATGATTATGAGATTATTAAATTAATTGACGATTTTTTAGTAGAAAAAAATAGTTTTATATTTGAGTCAGTTGAAAAAGGAAAAATAAAAGGCAGATATACAATATTCGGTAGGAACCCTGATAAAATTTGGGAATTCAATAATAATTATGGTTATTTGATACAGAGTAAAAAAAAAATTAAAATTAAAGGAAATCCTGAAAAACTAATAGAAAAAATAATAGAAGATTTTAAATTTAAAACTCCTTCAATTTTACCACCAATATCATCTTTAATTTCAGGATATTTTTCTTATGACTCAATTAGATATATTGAAAAAATACCTAATACTTGTAAAGATGATTTAAAATTGCCAGATGTTAGACTATTAAGACCTAGAACTTTGATTATTTATGATAACCTAAAAAAAAAAATATTTTATATTATTAATGTTTTTAATGACGAAAAAATAACAAATTTTTCAAAAAAATATACTCAAGTTCAAAATGAACTAAATAGTCTATACAATAATAATTTTAATATTAAAAAGAAAAATAATATTAAAAAAAGTAGCTCAAGAATAAATATAAAATCGAATACTTCAAAAAGTAGTTTTCTAAAAATGGTGAATAAAGCTAAAAACTTTATAAAAATAGGTGATATTTTTCAGGTTGTTTTAAGTCAAAGATTTGAAGCTAAATTATCAAAAGATCCCTTAGATATATATAAAAAATTAAGGGTCACAAACCCTTCGCCTTTCATGTTTTTTTTTAATTTTCCTGACTTTCAAATTATCGGTGCGAGCCCTGAAATTCTAGTCAGACTTAGAGACAATAAAATAACTGTAAGGCCCATAGCTGGAACCAGACCAAGGGGAAAAAATTATATTCAGGATAAATTTTATGAAAAAGATTTACTTAATGATAAAAAGGAACTTTCAGAACATTTAATGTTATTAGATTTAGGAAGAAATGATGCGGGTAAAGTTTCGAAAATTAACACTGTAAAGGTCACAGAGAGCTTTACTATTGAGAGATATTCACATGTTATGCATATAGTTTCTAATGTAACGGGTGTATATAATAACAAATATTCTAAGTTTAAATCATTACTGGCTGGATTTCCTGCTGGAACCGTTTCGGGTGCGCCAAAAATAAGAGCTATGGAAATTATTGATCTGCTAGAAAAAACAAAACGAAAAGTTTATGCTGGAGGTATAGGTTATTTTTCTGCTAATGGAGAATTTGACACTTGTATAGCACTAAGAACTGCAATGGTAAAAAATAAAAAATTTTACGTTCAAGCTGGCGCTGGGATAGTAGCAGACAGTGTTCCTTTAAAAGAATATGAGGAAACTGTAAATAAAGCTAAAGCTTTAATTAATGCTTTAAGATAATGAAAATTGTATTAATAGATAATTACGATAGTTTTACTTTTAATTTGTTCCATTATTTATCATCTTTTAAAATAAACGTTGATGTAGTTAGAAATGATAAGATTACCTCAAAGCAAATTTTAAATAAAAAATACAACAAAATTGTAATATCACCTGGACCAGGAAACCCCAATCAATCTGGAAATTGTCTAAATATCGTTAAATCACTTCATGAAAAAGTTCCTATTTTAGGCGTTTGTTTAGGTCATCAAATAATTGGACAAGTGTTCGGTTCAAAAGTAGTTCAAGCAAAAAAATTAATGCATGGTAAAACAAGTAAAATTATTTCAAAAAAAACAGGAATATTAAAAAACTTACCAAAAAATTTTGAGGCAACAAGATATCATAGTTTAATAATTGATAAAAAAACCCTTTCAAAAGACCTTGAAATTACTGCACAGACCACGGATGGATTAATTATGGGAATTCAGCATAAAAAATATAACGTTCATGGAGTGCAATTTCACCCTGAAAGTATTAAAACTAAATTAGGATTAAAAATTTTAAAAAACTTTATAAAATATAAAAATTAGTGAAAAATTATATCGATAAAATTAAAAAGAAACAAAGTCTGACCTTTGATGAAAGTAAAGCTGCTTTTGAGATATTAATGGAAGGAAAAGCAAATGATGAGGAAATATATGATTTTTTAACATCATTATCTGAGAAAGGTGAGTCTTCAGATGAAATAGCTGGTGGAGTTTTTGTGCTTAGAAATAAGTCCAAAAGGGTAACTATGGAAGGTTGTGTTGATACATGTGGAACTGGTGGAGATGGTATGAATACGCTGAATATATCCACTGCCTCCGCTTTGTTACTAGCAAGTATGGGAATAAAGGTTGCAAAACACGGGAATAAAGCTGTGTCATCAAAATGTGGATCTGGTGATGTGTTAGAGGCTTTGAATATCAAAATAAATTTAGAGCCAAATGATATTGAAGATCAAATAAAAAAAAATAATTTCGGTTTTATGTTTGCGCCTAATTATCATAGTGCAATGAGATTTGTTGGTCCAATCAGAAAAAAAATCGGAAAGAGAACTATATTTAATATGATTGGGCCGTTAAGCAGTCCTGCTCTAGTGAAACGACAGGTTGTTGGAGTTTTTGATAAAAAACTCTTAAAGATATTTGCAAACGCTTTAAATAATTTAGATATTAAGTTTGCGTGGATTGTTAACAGCGAGGATGGTTTAGATGAAATTTCACCATATGCTAAAACAAATGTAATTCAGCTTAAAAACAGTGAAATTTCTGAAATTATTATTGATCCAAAAGAACTAAATATTAATGCAGAAAAATTTGAAAATCTTGTGGGTAATGATTCTAAATTTAATGCAGATAAAATGATTAATATATTTAAAGGAGAGGATAATGATTTTTCTAAAGCTGTGTGTTTAAATGCTGCTGCGGGTTTAATTGTAAATGAAACACATAAAAATTTTGCTCAAGCATATAATGATTCAAGAGAACATATTCTGTCAAAAAAAGTTATAAAACATTTAGAAAAAATTCAAAATGCCTGATAATGTTCTTGAAAAAATAATTAAAAAAAAAAAAGAAAAAATAGAAAATTTAAAAAAAACTATTACTTTAGAGTCATTAAAAGAATTAATGGCTTTAAATACAACATTTATTAATTTTAAAGAAAAAATTGAACATAATATAAAAGAAAACAAAATTTCAATTATTGCTGAAATCAAAAAAGCTAGCCCTTCTGCTGGCATACTTATTAAGGACTATGATCCTGTAAAAATAGCTAATATATATAATGAAAATAAAGCTACTTGTTTGTCAGTTTTAACTGAAGAGGAATTTTTTTTAGGAAATTTGACTCACATAAAAAAAATTAAAGAAAAAATAAACTTACCAATTCTTTGTAAGGATTTTTTTGTGGATAAATTTCAAGTGCCATTAGCAAAAAGTTATGGTGCAGATGCAATATTAATTATATTAGCTGGAGTAAGTGAAAACCTTGCAAATGAATTGTATGAGGAGGCATCTAAATTAAATATGTCTGTTATAGTTGAGGTCCATACTGTCGATGAAGCTAAAGAGGCTCTAAAATTTAAAAATGCTTTAATAGGAATTAATAATAGAAATTTAAAAACTTTAAAAACTGATATAAATACAACTTTTGATATTCATAATGTTCTTAAAGATCACCCAGGTCCATTAATTTCTGAAAGTGGAATTAAAACAAAAGATGAGCTTTTAGATTTATCAAAAAAGACCTCTATTAAAACTTTTTTAATCGGTGAATCACTCTTAAAAAATTTACATAATAATTCTATTTTTTCAGTTCTTTAGTCAATTAATCCTGATTTTTATTACTTTTTTTACTATTGTTAATTATAGAGAACTTTTGTAGAACAGATTCTGTACGATATTTGTTCTTATGTTAACAAAAAAACAAAAAAACCTGCTTTTATTTATCAACAAGAAGTTGAGGAGTTCTGGTGTATCTCCTTCTTATGAAGAAATGAAAGCTTCACTTAATCTAAAATCTAAATCTGGAATACATAGACTAATTAGTGCTTTAGAGGAAAGAGGATTTATTAAAAGATTGGCACATAAAGCAAGAGCGCTCGAAGTAATAAAATTACCTGAAACGGCTTCTGCTAACGATATTTATAACAGCTTCACACCGAGTGTTATTAAAGGTGGTTTAGACAATGAGCAGGAAGTTGGTGGAGCAGAAATACCAGTATTAGGAAAAATTGCTGCTGGAACTCCTGTAGAAGCAATACAAAATGAGGTTTCTAGAATTCCACTTCCTGAAAATATTGAAAAAAAAGGTGAATATTTTGGATTAAAAGTACAAGGCGACTCTATGATTGAAGCCGGTATTAACGACGGAGATACGGTCGTTATTAAGAAAACTGATACAGCAGATAATGGAAAGATAGTTGTTGCTCTTATTGATGATCATGAGGCAATGTTAAAGAGAATTCGAAAAAAAGGCAAAACTGTAGCATTAGAAAGTGCAAATAAAAACTATGAGACAAAAATTTTTGGGCCAGATAGAGTAAAAGTTCAAGGCGTTCTAGTATCTTTATATAGAAGTTTCTAATTAAATATAATAAACAATTATAATGAAAAAAGTAGCAACTAGATTTGCTCCGTCTCCTACTGGGCCTTTGCATATTGGTGGAGTTAGAACTGCGTTGTTTAATTGGTTATTTTCCAAAAATCAAAATGGATCTTTTTATTTAAGGATAGAAGATACTGATAAAGAGAGATCTAAAGATGAATACAAAGATCAAATAGTCAAATCACTTATATGGATTGGTATTGAGAATGATGGAGATGAATATATTCAATCAAGAAAAATACAAAATCATATTAAAGTTGCAAAACAATTGCTTGATAAAGGTCTTGCTTACAAGTGTTATTGTTCAAATGAAGAAATAGAGGAACAAAAAAAAAGAGCTAAGCAAAAAAAAATTCCATATATTTATGATCGGAAATGGAGAGATGTAAATGTATCAGATGCCCCCAAAGATGTTAAACCTACTATTCGCTTTAAAAGTAAAATTGAGGGAACATCTATATTAAAGGACTTAGTTCAAGGTAACGTGGAAATCCAAAATAACACAATTGAAGATTTTATAATCCTTAGAAATGATGGATCACCAACTTATAACTTATCTGCATCAGTTGATGATCATGATATGAATATAACACATATTATAAGGGGTGATGATCATAAAATTAACACCTTTAAACAAATGCAAATTTATCAAGCTATGAATTGGGAAGTGCCCACTTTTGCCCATATACCTTTAATACATACATCAGAAGGAAAAAAATTATCGAAAAGAGACAAAGCTTCAACTTTAGATGATTACTCTAAAATTGGAATATTGCCAGAGGCATTGAGAAATTATCTTCTAAGATTAGGCTGGTCGTATAAAGATAAAGAAATATTTTCAAAAGAGGAAAGTATAAAATATTTTAATTTTGAAGGAATAGGCAAGTCACCCTCTAAACTAGATTTTAATAGAATTCTTTCTATTAACGAACATTATATTAAAAATATAGATGAAAATGATTTGTTTAGTAAATTTCAAAAATATGCTCAAACATATAAATATAAAATATCCGAGGATAAGACTAATCAATTAAAAAAGTCACTGGGATTTCTTAAAAATAAGGCCAAAACATTAGAAGATATTTTTAAAAATTCACAATATTTATTAAACGATACAGTCAAAATTAATCAAGATGATTTGAAGTTAATTGACGAAAAGTCTAAAAAAATTATTAAAGAATTTATCGAAAAAATCCTAAATTTAAATAATTTCGATAGAAGTGAACTAGAACCCATAGTTAAATCTTTAATATCTAAATTTGATACAAATTTTAAAGGTGTTGGTCAGCCTTTAAGAATAGTTTTAACAGGATCGAGATTTGGACCTGGTATTTATGATATTTTAACATCTTTAGGAAAGGTTCAGGTTGTCGAAAGACTAAAGAATATCTAGAATGATTGTGAAAATTCTATTGTAATTATATTTTCAAAGTCATCGTTACTTTTTTGAATTCTTCCAAGCTTTGTGTAAACGTTTAATCCTCTATCTGTATTATAATTGTATCCTGTTTCAATTTTCATGAAATAACTGTAAGGAACGACATAATTATAAGTGTAAAGTTTTTCTGTTGAATCGCTTATTAAATTTGCTTGTATTGAGGCTTTTTCAGAGTGATCTTTTTTATACTCAAATTTTAAAAATGATACATGTTTATCAATTTCATTTTCTCTTCTATAGAATAATGTTGATCCAATTGAGGATGTATAATTTGTCAAAGTGTGAGGTTTAAATTTAAGTTTTTGATTGTTTCCAGATTCTGAGTATCCATTAAAATCTGTATAAATGTAGTCTAATCCTGAAAATAATTGTAAATCAAATTTATCAACATTTTTAATATAATTTAAATATGTTGTTCCATAAAATTGCTCAGATTTTCTATCACCTATGACTAAATTAGATGTATTTGATCTATCTACAACTCTCTCAGTTAAACTTTTTAATGCCCCATAACCAAGTATACTATCAAGATATAGGGATTTAGAGTTCCAAGCTGAATAAACAATTAAATTTTCACCGCGCATTGTCAAATTAGTACCATGATTACCTATGTCGGTTTTATCATCAGCGATGTTGAGGGCTATACCAAACAAAGTATTATTTTTTAATTTATCAAAACCAATAGTAACGGAATCCATCTCATTCTCTTTAGCTAAATTATTTAATTTTAAATCTGTTCGTCCTGTTGAAATTTTACCATTAATCCAAAACTGCCAGTCATTCTCTTTTGTATTATCACCTTTTTTATTTTGTACATAGTTAGCAAGTGTTACAAGTCCTTTTGATGCGTAGTGATTAATTATATCTTGATAATTTTTACCAATTTCATCTAAGTTTACTTGAAGCGAAATTTCATTATTTTTGAAACCTTTATTATTTTTTCTTAACCTAAATTCATGAAGCCTATCTAAGACGCTGTCCATACTATTTCTTGCAAATCTTGTAGCTGACTCGTTTTGAGCATCAACGATACCAACTAATTCCTGATCATCAAAAACATTATATGTACTGTCTGATGCCTCAATAGACTCTATTCTTAAATTAACAACTCCGGTTGTGGTGGCGCTTTCTCCATCAGTACCACCATATTCTATAATATAAAACATAACACCTGCTCTATCACATTCGTAATCATTCCAATCTCCATCAGATCTCATATGTGCACAATCTTCATCAGCAGGATCACCAGTAGGGTGGTCATTAGGTTCAAATTTAGATGGCTGTCCTTCAGGTCTTCTCCAGCTATTATACTCGTAACCTGATGCTAATGCACAATCCGCGTGTGCATCATCTGCCTTTGATCCAACAGCAGTTTGACAAAAAAAAGTATTTCCATTATCAGGACCAGACACCCACTCCCAAGTCCCCTCGGTTACAGGGTGAGAATTTGATGTATAAGTAGAGCTATCTGATCCGCCAATCCAAGTATCTTGGCCTACCTTACTATCCAAAAAATCATTTTCAGCTTGAGAAGTAATTGTAGCAAGATAACCAGATAAACCGTACAAGGTTGATGCTTCAGCAGCAGCCTTTGCTTCAGGCCATGTTTTTTCTGCATTCACTATTTCATAGTAATGACCAGTGCCCGAAAAATAATTCGTACCTGCGGGTGTTATTGAAACAGTTATCGTTGGAGATCCAGTTGATCCGTCACCTTTAAAAGATAAAGTAGCAATAGCAACATTTATATCATCCTGTGTTCCTCTAAAACCTACTTCTGTTAGGGAATTACCCGAGCAGTTTGTAGGCTCAGTTGATGCATCACTCGTATAACCACAATAGCCCTTAGCTCGTAACAAATTTGACGTCGTAGTAACCTTAACATTTCCGGAAGATGCTACAGCTGAAAATATAAGTGTTCCAGAATAACCTGAAATCGATGGGGTTGTTCCAGATGTAGACAATAAAACAAAATCTGTTGTATTAGCGACTAGGTTTGTAGGAAATGTTAGTGTCTCTGCTTTAGTAATTTTATTGTGATTAAAAATCAAAAATAAAATGAGATAAAGAATTTTAATTATTTTGGTCATAAATACTAATTTTTGATATAATCACTTATAATATTTGCTGCATTTGAAGATGACAATCCGTTATTTCTTATATCGCTGAGAGTTTTTTGACAAATATTCATTTGTTTTTTCATTAATTCTGGATTTTTTAAAAGGTAAACTACAGAATTAAAAATTTCTTTTGGATTGCATTCGTTTTGAATTAATTCAGGAATAACTTCTTCATTATTAATAATATTAATAATATTCGCATACTTTACCTTAACTAACATTTTAACAATTAAATAATTTAAAAAATTCATTTTATATATAATTATTGATGGTACCTTTGCCTGACAAATTTCAAGAGAAACGGTTCCAGATTTAGCTACTGCAAATATAGATTTTGATAGTATATGTGATTTTATCTTTTCATCAGAGATAACTTCAATATTATTGTAATTTATTTTTTTTATCTCATCTTTTATTAAATTTTTGTTTTGATCGGTTGCATGAAAAACAAAGCTATATTCTTTAGATTTTTCGTTCATTAACTTAATAAAATCTATCAATATTGGTAAAAGAATACCTGTTTCTGAAGATCTGCTTCCAGCAAATAAGGATATAATTTTTTTTTTGTTATCAATTAAATTTGATAAATCTGTTTTAACATTGTCTGCAGTTTCTAGCAATGGGTGTCCTACAAAAGTATTTTTAATATTTTCTTTATCAAAATATTTTTTTTCAAAATTAAATAATAATAAAATATGATCTAAAAACTTTTTAAAATTCTTTACCCTCCCCTCTCTCCACACCCATACCTGGGGGGCAACATAATGTATAGTTTTAATATTTGGATTAATACTTTTTACCTTTTCAGCAACTCTTAAAGTAAAATCAGGACTATCTACACTAAATAAAATATCTGGATCAAATTTTATAATTTCTTCTACAGTGTAATTAATTTTTTTTCTAATCTTTAAAATGTTTAATAAAACACTTGTAAAACCAATATAAGTAATTTCTTTAAGATCAAAAATAGATTTTATTCCTAATAAATTTAGGTGAGTTCCACCAACACAAGAATATTCAATATTATTATTATCTTTTTTAAGTTTGGATATAACTTTAGAAGCAAGTTTATCTCCTGAAGGTTCTCCAGTTAATATAAAAATCTTTTTCATTTAACAGAGATAAACATCTTATTTTTATCAACAAATTTGATACATTTGTTTTTATCTAAAAACACATGATGTTTGTTTTTAATTACAATACCTTTCAATCCAGCAGCTTTACTTTGCTTAATCGTTTTCAACCC
>CACCHS010000027.1 GCA_902545825.1 uncultured Pelagibacteraceae bacterium | reverse complement strand
AGCTAATTCAAACTCTTTTTTTGAAAAATATTTTGATTTTTTTGCAACCTTTTCTATTGTTTTTTGAACTATTTTTGGCTTATTTTTTGGAACAATAATTCCTAATTTAGTTATTTTTTTATTTTCAATAATTTCTTCTTTTTCATCTTTTTTCTTTACTTCCTTTACTAAAATAGGCTTTTCAAGGGGTTTAATAATATTTATTGAAATTTTTTTTTCTTTTAACTCAGGATTTAGAGTAGGTTTTTTTAAAGGAATAATAACATTTTCTTGTGAACTTACATATGTGGTAGCTAAAAACGAAAACAGGATAGTCAGTAAAAATAAATTTTTTTTCATAATTTTTTGTAAATGAATCTATAATTTATGTTATAAGTATTTATGTTTAAAGGTTCAAATGTTGCTTTAATAACTCCATTTAAAAATAATAAGCTTGATATTGAAGCTTACATAAAAATTATACATTTTCACTTAGAAAATGGTACCAATGGTTTAGTTCCAGCTGGAACAACAGGGGAGTCACCAACTTTAGATCATGATGAGCACCAAAAGGTTATTGAATTGTGTATAAAAGAGGCAAAAGGTAAAATTCCTGTTATTGCAGGTACTGGATCAAATTCAACAGATGAAGCAATATCGTTAACAAAGCATGCTGAGAAAATGGGTGCAGATGGAGTTTTGGTTGTTACTCCTTATTACAATAAACCAACACAAGAGGGTTTATATCAACATTACAAAGCTATTAATGATAACTCAAGCCTTCCAATTATCATTTACAATATACCAAGCAGGTGTGTAATAGATATGTCAGTAGATACAATGGCTAGATTATTTGAACTAAAAAATATAGCAGGTGTAAAAGATGCTACTGGAGATCTTAATAGACTAGATGAAACAATAAAGAAACTCGGACCTGATTTTATCCAGCTAACAGGTGAGGATGGACTTGCACTTGAGTTTAACAAAAGAGGTGGGGTCGGAATTATTTCAGTCACAGCAAATATTGCACCAAAATTATGTTCAGATATGCAAAAATATTCAAAATCAAAATCAGATAATGAAATTAAAGAAGCTGAAAGAATAGATCAAATTTTACAGCCATTACATAAATCATTATTTGTTGAAAGCAATCCAGCACCTGCAAAGTTTGCAGCAAAACTTCTAGGCCTTTGTAATGATGAAATTAGACTTCCTTTAGTTAATATTCAAAAAGATACAGAAGAAAAAGTCAAAAAGGCTTTAATATCAGCTAAATTAATTAGTTAATGAAAAAAAAAACCAGTGTTGGTTTAAAGATAATTTCAATTAATAGAAAAGCAAATTTTAATTATTTCTTTGAAAGCGTTTATGAGGCTGGAATTGTTTTAAAAGGATCTGAAATAAAATCTATAAGATTAGGCAAAATTAATATTGCTGACTCATATGCAATTGAAAGACGAGGCGAAATTTATCTTATGAACTCACATATTCCATTATATAAAAATGCTAGCTATTCAAATCATAATCCAACAGATGATAGAAAACTTTTATTAAACAAAAGAGAAATTAATAAACTTATTGGGAAGATCAATAGAGAAGGTTTCACAATAATACCCACTAAAATTTATTTTAAAAAAGGAAAAGCAAAAATCGAAATAGCCGTTGCAAAAGGAAAAAAAAAATATGATAAAAGACAAGCAAAAAAAAATAAAGATTGGCAGAGAGATAAAGCTAGATATGTTAGAAAAACAAGCTAATACTGTTTTTTTAGGTATTGGATCAAATTTAGGAAACAAAAAAAACAATATAAATAAAGCTAAATCGTTTCTTCAAGAAAAAAATAATTTAATGATCGAGAAATCTTCAAATTTTTATAAAACTAAATCATGGCCTGACCCAAAAAAACCAGAATACTTAAATATAGTTCTCAAAATCAAAACTAATTTAACACCTTTAAATCTATTTTATTTTATAAAGAAAATTGAAAAAAAATTAGGGAGAAAAATCTCAGAAAAAAACTCTCCGAGGGAATGCGATATAGATATATTAGATTATGACCATAAATGCTTAAAATTGGATTGCGAAGGTGATAAAATAATTATCCCACATCCAAGGTTACATAAAAGGAATTTTGTTTTAATTCCACTTTATGAGATATCAAAAAAATGGACACATCCTAAATACAAGTTAAATATATCCCAATTATTAAAGCAAATTGACACGATTGACTTAAGATCTATTACAGTTGAATAAAAAAATGATATAATTTTGTATGTTAAAATCAAATGATTTAATAAATAAAGTAAAATCCTACAATAAGTTTTTGAATCCTGAAACTTTGGATAAGGCATATAATTTTGCAGTAAAGGCTCATAAAAATCAAAAACGACACTCAGGCGACCCTTATGTTATACATCCAGTTGCTGTAGCTAATATATTAACAGAATTAAAATTAGATAGTGCAACTATAGCTACTGGACTACTTCATGATACAATAGAAGACACGCATGCTACTTATCAAACTATTAAACAGGAATTTGGTCAAGAAGTTGCTGATCTTGTTGAGGGTGTAACTAAAATTTCTGAGTTAGAAAATCAAGCTAAAGCAAATTCTAGAGCTGAGAATTTTAGAAAATTAATCATTGCAACTTCAAAAGATATTAGAGTATTGCTTGTAAAAATTGCTGATAGACTTCACAACATGCGAACAATTGATTCAATTGATAAACAAGAAAAAAAAGAGAGAATTGCAAGAGAAACTATGGAAATATATTCTCCCCTAGCAGATAGAATGGGTATGAATAGAATAAGGGACGAATTGGAAGATCTTTCATTTGAAGTTCTTAATCCTAAAGCTAGAAAACTAATCAAAGATCGGCTTGATAAAATAAAGGAAAATAACTTAATAAGTTTTAATTCCGTTGCAGATGAATTTACTAAACTATTAAATGAAAATGACTTATCAGCAACTATTTACGGAAGAGAAAAAACTCCTTTTTCTCTTTGGAGAAAAATGCAAAGTAAAAGAATATCTCTTGAGCAAATAACTGACATTATGGGTTTTAGAATAATTTTAAACGATATTTCTTCATGTTATAAATCACTTGGAATATTTCATAACAAATGGAATTGTATTCCTGGAAGATTTAAAGATTATATTTCTTCTCCAAAAATAAATAAATATCAATCTTTACATACTGCAATAATAGGGCCAAATAAAAGACCTATAGAAATTCAGCTAAGAACAATGCAAATGCATGAATTTGCTCAAAGAGGAATAGCATCTCATTGGAAATACAAATCATCTGAAAAATTTAATTCATTAACATGGAAAGAATATGATTGGTTAGCTGATTTGGTAGAGATAATTGAGAAAAATGAAAATCCAGAGGATTTTTACGAATACACTAAATTACAAATGTTCCAAGAAAATGTATTTTGTTTTACCCCAAAAGGATCGGTTATAAAATTACCTAAAAATGCTACGCCAATAGATTTTGCTTATGCTGTTCATACACAAGTTGGTGATACAGCAATTGGATCAGAAATAAACGGTAAAGAGTCACCCTTACAATCAATATTAAGAAATGGAGACGTGGTTAAGATAATTACATCAAAAAAAGTTTCACCCTCACTTCATTGGTTATCCTTGACTAAAACGGGAAAAGCACGTGCGGCAATTAGAAGGTATTGGCAATATAGAGAGAATTCTAAATTATCTAAATCTAAAAAATACAATACAACACTATGGATATCATTACCTGATCAGCCTGGAAAATTAGGAGATGTTACCACTATGATAGGTATAAATAATGTAAATATTTCCAGCGTAGAGATGGTTGAAAAAACTAAAAAAACTATAAATTTTAGATTTAATCTTATTATTCATGATTTGAAAAACTTTACAAAACTTATTAGTGAGTTAAAACAAAAAGAATATAACTTTAAAATTATAAGACATAAAAATAAAAAATATGCTTTCATCAAAAGACTCTTTGGCGGTTTTAAAAAAAACTAGAGCTCTTTTGGAAGGTCATTTTGTACTATCTTCAGGTCTACACTCATCAAAGTATGTGCAATGTGCGAAACTATTGAGTAAACCTAGTTTAGCTTCAAAAATATGTCACTCTTTAGCAAAAAAAATAAGAAAAGAATTTAAGAACATAGACATTATATTATCACCAGCGATGGGTGGTATAGTTATTGGATATGAAATAGGTAGATTGTTAAATAAAGAAACAATCTTTTGTGAAAGAGTAAATAAAAAGTTTCAATTAAGAAGAGGCTTTTCAATTAAACCTAAGTCAAAAGTTCTTATCGTTGAAGATGTAATAACAACAGGCAAATCCAGTTTAGAATGCACAAAATTAATTAAAAAATTTAAATCTAGCAATATTGGTTTTGCTTGTATTATAGATCGATCAGAGAAAAAAACTTTAAAAATAAAAAATAAAAAAATCGTATCACAAATTAAAATTAACATTCCAACATACAAAAAAAAAAATATACCTCCTTTTCTCAAAAAAATTCCAATAACAAGACCGGGAAGTAGAAATTTAAAATGATACGTCTTGGTGTAAATATTGATCATGTAGCAACCTTGAGAAATGCAAGAGGTGAAGATCATCCAAATATTTTAAATGCAGCAAAATTTGTGATGAAAAACGGAGCTGATTTAATAACAATACACTTAAGAGAAGATCGACGACATATCAAAGATAATGATCTTAAAATATTATCTAATTTTAAATCAATCCCTATCAATCTCGAGATGGCTTGTAATAAAAAAATGTTGAATATTGCCCTAAAAGCAAAACCTTCATATGTTTGTATAGTTCCAGAAAAAAGAATAGAAATCACAACAGAAGGAGGGCTTAATCTTAAAAAAAATTTTCAGGCATTAAAAGCAAACATTAATATTTTAAATAGAAAAAAAATAAGAACAAGTTTGTTTATAAATCCAAAAATTCAAGATATCAAATTATCTAAACTAATTGGAGCTAAATGTATTGAAATCCATACAGGCACAATATCAAGAAAAATAAAATCCAAAAAAAAATATCAAAAAGATTTAAAAAATATAGTTGCATGTTGCAAATACGCAAATGAAATTGGGCTTGAGGTGCATGCAGGCCATGGACTTGATTATAAAACCGCAAAAATTTTATCTAAATTAAAAGAAATTAAGGAATTCAATATCGGCCATTTTATAATAGGGGAGTCAATTTTTGTAGGAATTAATAAAGTTATAAAAAAATTTAAAAAAATATGTAAATGATATGATAATTGTTGGTAATGGTGTTGATATTGTTGAAAACTCAAGAATTAAAAAATCAATTAAAAATATTAAGTTTATAAAACGAATTTATTCATCTGAGGAAGTTAAAAAATCAAAATTAAAAACTGATAAAGTAAGTTATTTTGCTAAAAGATTTGCTGCAAAAGAGGCTTTTGTAAAATCACTAGGAACAGGTTTTCGTAAGGGTATAAACTTTTCTGACATTTCAGTAGTCAACGACAAAGTAGGCAAACCTTTTATTAAAATAAATGATAAAATCAAATCAATAATCTTAAAAAAAAATAAATTTAAATCTTTTAAAATATTTTTATCTTTATCTGATCAAGATAAACACTCTATTGCTTTTGTTATTTTAAGCGGGTTAAAAAAATGAAAAAAATATTTATTGAAAACACAATAACAATTTTTTATGCATTAATTATTGCTATTATTATTAGATCATTATTAATTCAACCTTTCTATATACCTTCTTCGTCAATGGAGCCAAATTTGTTAGTCGGTGATAGATTGTTTGTAACAAAATATTCTTATGGGTATAGCAAGCACTCCTTTCCCTTTAGTCCACCTATATTTAAAAATAGAATTCTATTTCAAAAACCTGAAAGAGGTGATGTAGTAGTATTTAAAACGCCAGCAGATAATAGAACAGATTACATAAAACGTCTTATTGGCTTACCTGGTGATACTGTTCAGTTTATTGATGGCAATATCTACCTAAACAACTTAGAAATATTCAAAAATCTTAAATCAAAAAATCAGTTCGTATTTTGTGGATCAAATAAGATTGAAAGTAATTTCTTTAATGAAAAATTTTCAAATGGAAAAGAATTTAAAACAGCATATTTTAGTAGTTTTACTCTTCAAAATACAGATTTGTTCGTAGTACCAGAAGATCATTATTTTTTTTTAGGAGATAATAGAGATTGTTCAAAAGACAGTAGATTCTTATCCAGTGTTGGATATGTACACAAAAATAACTTAGTTGGAAAAGCACGTTTCATTTTTTTTTCCTCCGATGCAAGGAATGGGAGTGTATTTGAATTTTGGAAATGGGGTGAACTAATTAGATTTGACAGGTTCTTCAAAGTAATTAATTAAAAAATTTATATGATTTTAAATGATCTCGAAAAAATACTGCAGATAAAATTCAAAAATAAAAAAATTTTAGAAAAATCTCTTATTCATAAAAGTCTTGATCCAATCAATAATAATGAAAAACTAGAATTTTTAGGAGATAGAGTATTAGGTTTTGTCATTTCAAAAAAACTATATGAAATTTACCCAGAGGAAACCGAAGGAGCTTTGGATAAAAAATTTGCATCACTTGTAAACAAAAATATGTGCTTAAGTATTGCAAATAAATTAAATCTGTCTAAATTTATTAAAACAAACACAAATAAAACTAATAATTATAAACCAGAAAATAAAATTATATCAGATACGTGTGAAGCAATAATTGGAGCTATATTTTTAGACCAAGGAATTAAAGTTGTAGAAAATTTTATATTAAAAATCTGGAATGAGTATATTGAGGGCACACAAGAGACCAAGATAGACTCTAAAACAAAACTTCAAGAATTTTCACTTAAAAAATATAAAGTATTGCCTAAGTATACCTTGTTAAAAACAAAAGGACCAAAACATAAACCTGTATTTCATGTTCAAGTTAAAATAAAATCTTCAAAAAGCGTTGATGGAATTGGTTCTTCAAAAAAGTTAGCTGAACAAGATGCAGCCACTTCTCTTTTAAGAAAAATGAACTTATTATGATTTGGGACGATAAAGGATTTCTATTATCCAAATTTAAATATAGTGAAAATTCAGTGATTGCAGATTTTTTTACAACAGAGCATGGGAAATCTTCAGGTATTATATTTGGAGCTTCTTCGAAAAGGATAAAAGGCTATCTTCAAATTGGAAACAAATTTCAATTAAATTATCAAAGTAAAACTGAAAATAAAATTGGTTCCTTTAAAGTAGAGATTATTAAAGCTGAAACACCTCTTTTCTTTAATGACAGAAGTAAGCTACATTGTATAAGTTCGTCAATGAGTATGGTTAAACTTCTTACAGCTGAAAATCAAAAAAACCCAGAAATTTTTAATTTGATTGAAAAATTCTTTATTTTGATCAAAAAAAATAATTGGTTAATGGAATATATTATATGGGAACTCGAATTATTAAAACTTTCAGGTTATGATTTAAATTTAAGTAAAATTGTAAAGAAAACAATTGAAAATAATAAATCAAAATATTTTGTTGAGTCTCAAACTGAAAAAAAAATTGTTCCAAATTTTCTTGTAGAAAACAACAATGAAGTAGCAGACAAAAATGATCTTATTAGAGGAATACAAATTGTGACTAGTTATTTAGATAAAAATATCTTACAGCCGAATAATCTAAATCATCCACTTCAAAGAGTGGACTTTATTAATACACTTAAATAATTTATAGGTTTTTGGCTATACTAGTTGAAAAATATGAAATTATCGCATTAGCACCAGCTCTTTTAAAGCTTGTCATTGTTTCATATATTATTTTATCGTCAACTAAACCTTTTTTTATTGAATTCATTATCAAGCTATATTCTCCAGAAACTTGATAGGCTAGCACTGGTATCTTAAAATTTCTTTTCACGTCTCTTATGATATCTAAATAAGGGAGTCCAGGTTTAACCATGACCATATCTGCTCCTTCTTTAATATCTAACGCAACTTCTCTTAGTGCTTCATCTCTGTTGCTAAAATCCATCTGATAAGTTTTTTTGTCTCCTTTTAAAAGATTTTTTGATCCAACAGCATCTCTAAAAGGGCCATAGAAACTTGATGCATATTTAACAGCATAAGACAAAATTCTCACATTTGAAAAATTATTTTTATCTAAAGCTTTTCTAATCTTTCCAATTCTTCCGTCCATCATATCTGAAGGCGCAATTACATCACAACCAGCCTTTGCTTGAAGGATAGATTGTTTAATCAAAATATCTATTGTTTTATCATTAAGAATTTTATTTGATTTTAAAATTCCATCATGTCCATGTGATGTATATGGATCTAATGCAACATCACACATTACTCCAATTTTGTTTCCAAATTTTTTTTTGATAAATTTTGTGGCTTTACAAACTAAATTATTCTCATTCAAGGCTTCTGATGCATAGTTATCTTTAAGTCTATTCTCAGTGTAAGGAAATAAAGCTATCATCGGAATTCCTAAATCAATTATTTTTTTCACAAAGCTATTAAGTTTATCGATCGAATACCTATACACTCCAGGCATAGATGTAATTGGTATTTTTTTATTTTTTCCTTCTATTATAAATATAGGTTGAACAAGATCATTAACAGATAATGTATTTTCTTTAGTTAATCTTCTAATCCAATTATGTTCACGATTTCGTCTAAGTCTTAAATTTGGATATTTTCCGGTTGTAATCATTTAAAAATTATTTTATATGCGACAATAGTTATATATTATATAATAATTATTAAGCTATTAATAAAATACATTTATGTCACTTACTTTCAACGACTTTCAAAAGCAGGAAATCAACTTTGACATTGAAAAACTTAAAGAGGCTTGTGATCAAGTTTTAAAAATCAAAGGTTTTGACACTAGTTTAGGTATACCACATTTTGCGGGGATTTCTTTAAATCAAATTCCAGGTGATCCAGAATCAATTAAAGGGTCAAAAGTTCGAGGTGTATATTGGACAAAACCTGATAGCTCAGGAAATGAAGTTTCAAGAGATGAAATGATAGATGAAAGTAAATATACAGAATTTGTTGAAGATTTTAAAGGGACGTATTTCGAAACTGTCTACAACGAACTTTCAAAAAAATATAAACTTGGCAGAGTTAGACTTCTTTTAAAAGAACCGAGGTCAACATTAAGTTGGCATAGAGATCCAGAGCCAAGATTGCATATTCCAATTTACACAAATCCTGGTGCCATTATGGTTGTTGATCAAGTTGCAAAACATTTGCCAGCTGATGGCTCAGTTTGGATCACAAATAATACAAAGTATCACAATGCTTTTAATGGTGGCGAAGAGAATAGAGTTCATCTTGTTGCATGTATACTAGATTATAAGTTTAATTAATTTGAGTAAAATTTTTATTTCTTCTGATCATGCAGGTTTTAATCTCAAAGAATTTATTAAAAAAAAATTTATTAGAAAGAAGAAAAAAATTTTTGATTTAGGTCCTGATAATAGTAATTCTGTTGATTATCCAATTTACGCACATAAACTATCAAAAGCTGTATCAAAAAATTCAAAAAATTTTGGTATTTTAATATGTGGTTCAGGTACAGGAATGAATATAGCGGCAAATAAACATAAAAAAATACGTGCAGCCGCATGTTACAGTATAAAATCTACTAAATTATCAAGAATGCAT
>CACCHS010000026.1 GCA_902545825.1 uncultured Pelagibacteraceae bacterium | reverse complement strand
ATAAATAATTTGATTATTTCAACTGTTGAGTCTAAGACAGGCGCAAAAATTAGATCCTAAAATGTCTACAATTGATAATATAAGAAACTTTGCAATTATTGCACATATAGATCATGGTAAATCTACAATAGCTGATAGAATTATTCATAAATGTGGTGGCCTAACAGAAAGAGAGATGAAAGCTCAAGTTCTAGACTCTATGGATATCGAAAGAGAAAGAGGTATTACTATCAAGGCACAAACTGTAAAGCTAAACTATAAATCAAAGGATGGCAAAGATTACATACTAAATATTATTGATACTCCAGGTCACGTAGATTTTAGTTATGAAGTAAGCAGATCTTTATATGCATGTGAAGGATCAATTTTGATTGTTGATAGTACTCAAGGTGTTGAAGCTCAAACTCTCGCAAATGTTTATCAGGCCATGGATACAAATCATGAAATCATTCCAATTTTAAATAAAATAGACCTACCAGCCTCAGAGATTGAAAAAACAAAAAATCAAATCGAGGAGGTTATAGGTATTGATACCTCAAATTCAGTACCATGTTCTGGTAAAACTGGTGAAGGTATTGATGAGATATTAGAGAAAATTATTCAAGCTTTACCACCACCAAAAGGTAATAAAAATGATATTTTAAAATGTCTTCTCGTTGATAGTTGGTATGATTCTTATCTTGGGGTAGTAATTTTAATAAGAGTAATAGATGGAAAAATTAAAAAAAATATGAAAATAAAAATGATGTCTACTAATCAAGAACATATTGTTGAAAAAGTTGGTGTTTTTACCCCTAAAGCAAAAGACATAGGTGAACTAAATTCAGGAGAAATAGGTTTTATAATAACAGGAATTAAAAATCTTTCAGATACAAAAGTTGGGGATACAATATGTGAAGCCAATAAGCCATTAAAAGAGGCGTTACCTGGATTTAAACCAAGCAAGCCGGTTGTATTTTGTGGACTTTTTCCTGTAGATAGTTCCGAGTATCAAAAACTAAAAGATGGATTAGCTAAATTAAAACTAAATGACTCTAGTTTTTCTTACGAACCAGAGTCATCATCAGCTTTAGGACTTGGTTTTAGGTGTGGGTTTTTAGGTTTACTTCACCTTGAAATTATAACAGAAAGGCTTGAAAGAGAATTTGATATTAACTTACTAACAACCACTCCAGGAGTTGTTTACAAAGTTTATCTAAACAACGATAAAATTCTAGATCTACAGAATCCATCCAATTTACCTGACCCAACTATAATAAAATATATTGAGGAGCCTTGGATTAAGGCCACAATTATAACTCCTGATCAGTATTTAGGACCAATAATAAAAATATGTCAAAATAAAAGAGGGATTCAAACAAATTTAAATTACTCAGGCAATAGAGCTGTCCTGAATTATGAGATACCACTTAATGAGGTAGTATTTGATTTCAATGATAGACTAAAATCAATAACAAGCGGTTATGCAAGTTTTGACTACGAAATAATAGGACATAGAGAGGGTGAATTAGTCAAGTTATCAATTTTGGTTAATGGGGAGCCAGTAGATGCTTTAGCTATGATGGTTCACAAAGATTTTGCGCAAACTATCGGAAGAGAGGTATGTGAAAAGCTTAAGGATTTAATACCTAGACATAATTTTATGATACCTATTCAAGCTGCAATAGGTGGAAAAATTATTGCGAGAGAAACTATAAAAGGCTTTAAAAAAGATGTTTTAACAAAAATTCATGGGGGAGGCGCAAGAGATCGAAAGCGGAAGTTATTAGATAAACAAAAAAAAGGCAAAGCAAGATCAAAACAATTTGGAAAAGTCGAAATTCCTCAAGAAGCCTTCATAGGAGTTTTAAAAATCAATAAAGATTAAATATGAGGATTAAAACATTTTACAATATTTTCTACAGGCACAGAGTACAAAAAGCTAACATATTTCTTAAATTTTACATTCTCATCATTTTACCATTTAGGTATTTAATAAATATTCCATATTTACCAAAAGTAATAAATTTAGATAATCATTCAAAAATAAACAGTGAATTATTTAAAAAAGATTTAGATTTTCTATTTGAACATTTTAATAGTGATAAAGGGGAATATTATATCAATCAGTATATGCAACCAATAAAGAGAGAGAATAAAAGAATAGATGCTCATGGGTACTCAAAAATATATGAGAAGTACTTTGAAAGAATAAGAGGAGACAATTTGAATGTGTTAGAACTTGGATCTTTTTATGGAAATGCGGCGGGAGCTTTTTTTTATTATTTTAAAAACTCAAAAATTTTTTCAGGAGATATATGTCCTGATCTTTTTAGGTATAAATCATCTAGATTAAAAAATTTTTATATTAATACTTCAAGTGAGAGTTCAATAGATGATATTTTAATCAAAAATAAGGATAACTTTAATATTATAATTGAAGATGCTTCCCACACTTTAAAAGATCAAATTATAAGTTTATTCTTACTTTTTAGAAAGGTATTACCCAATGGAATTTTTGTGTGTGAGGAACTTGATTTCCCAGAAACAAGGAAAGATATGAATTTAGGAAATGAATATCCTGATTTAAAGCAAATTTTATTGGCGATTAAATCAAATCAAGATTTTGACTCAAAATATATCAAAGATGAAGATAAAAAATATTTTTTAGAAAATTTCAAAAGCATTGAAATTTATAAAGGTAAAATTAACGAAGTAGCTATTATACAAAAAAAATGAACTGGAGAGATGGCCGAGCGGTTTAAGGCGCACGCTTGGAAAGCGTGTTAAGGGGAAACTCTTTCGTGGGTTCGAATCCCACTCTCTCCGCCATTTTTTTTTTGATAAATAAATTATTTAAGTTAATAATAAAAAGATGAAATCTAGTAACATATCTGTTGTAATTCTATTTTATAGAACACCAGAAAAAGTTATAAAGAGGCTAAATAATTATAAAGATTTCGATTTATATATTTTAGATCAAAGTAATGATTTAGAGTTAAAGGGAAAATTAAAAAAAAAATTCCCAAAAATTAAGTATTATGGCGTTTCTAGTGAGAACAAAGGTTTTGCAAAAGGAATAAATTTTTTAGTTAAAAAGGTAAAAACTAAATATTTTCTATGTACGCAGCCTGATACAGATATTTCAAAAAAATCAATACTTAGACTGAAAAGAACGTTAGAAGTCAAAAAGGATAGTATAATCTCAGTCCCAAGAATAAAACAATTTATAAATTTTGAAAATAGCCAAAAAAGTAAAAAGATATTTCCAGTAAATAAAATTTTGGGAGCTATATTTCTCGCTGAAAAAAAAAGATTTGAAAAAATAGGTATGTTTGATGAGCAATTTTTTTTTTATTGGGAAGATGTCGATTTATGTAGAGCAATAGAAAAAAATAACTTTAAAATTTATTTAAATATGAGTGCATACGCAAATCATATTGGAGAAAAGTCAGTAAAAGAAAATCTAAAAAGTTTTATAATTAGAAAAGTTTATTTTAAATATGGAGAGTTAATTTTTCAATTAAAATACAATAAATTGAAAAAAATCAAAATTATACGTGAACCAATAAAATTTTCCTTACTAGCAATTTTTTTTAGTTTGACCTTTCAATTTAAAAAAACATTAGAGAAATTATGTTTTATCTATGCTATTGCAAAATTTTTATTATTTTTTAAAAAAAAGGAATAAAAATCACTAATATTTGTAATTTTTAATAAACTAGAAAAAAAATAAATAAATATCAAAAAAACCACAATAGATAAGGCTTATTTAGCTTCTTGTTTAAAAGCTATTTTATTTAAATTTTAAAAAATGGTATAATTTTTTTTTCCAAAAAAATAAATGATTAAAAAAAATACAACAAATTATCAAGCAGACTCCATCAAGGTTTTAAAAGGTTTAGAGGCTGTAAGAAAAAGACCAGGGATGTACATTGGAGATACTGACGATGGCACTGGTCTACATCATATGGTCTATGAAGTTGTTGATAATTCGATAGATGAGGCACTGGCAGGTTACTGTAAAAATATTTCTGTTGATATTAACAAGAACGGATCTGTGACTGTTTCTGATGATGGAAGAGGTATTCCTGTAGATATTCATAAAGGAGAAAAAAAATCTGCAGCAGAAGTTATTATGACACAATTGCATGCAGGTGGAAAATTTGATCATGACTCTTATAAAGTCTCTGGGGGTCTACATGGAGTTGGGGTATCTGTTGTAAATGCTCTATCAGAAAAACTAGAACTAGAAATTAATAGAGATGGAAAAAAATATTTTATAGAATTTCAAAATGGCGATGCTAAATCTACTTTAAAGATAACTGGAAAATCAAAAGAAACTGGAACAAAAATTACTTTTTTTCCATCAAAAGATATTTTTTCATCTACGAAGTTTAGCACGACAATTATACAGAAAAGAATGCGGGAATTAGCATTTTTAAACAAAGGGTTAAAAATTTCTGTAAATGATCTAACTTTAAAAAAAGAAAAATCGATTATCTATAAGTTTGATGGTGGTATTTTAGAATTTGTTAACTTCCTTGATGAAAAAAGAGAAAAATTAAAAAATAAAAATGGGAATGAGTTATTTAAGAAACCTATCTTTATTGAACAATCTAAAAATAATATGGAGGTAGAATGTGCTCTACAGTGGAATTCAATGTATTCTGAAGATGTATACCCTTACACAAATAACATATTTCAAAAAGATGGAGGAACACATTTATTAGGTTTTAGAAGTGCACTAACAAGAGTTGTTAATAAATATGCCAACGAATCAAACCTATTAAAAAAAAGTAAACTTTCAATTTCTGGCGATGATGTAAAAGAGGGTCTCACATGTGTTTTATCAATTAAAATACCAGATCCTAAATTTTCATCGCAAACAAAAGATAAACTTGTATCATCTGAGGTCAGAAATATAGTTGAAACAATTATTAGCGAGAAATTATCTTTATGGTTCGACCAAAACCCATCAGTTGTAAAAGTTATACTCACAAAGATTGTTCAAGCCGCGCAAGCACGGGATGTTGCCAGAAAAGCTAGAGAAAATGTAAGAAGAAAAGGTGCTCTTGAGTTAACTGGTTTACCTGGCAAATTAGCAGATTGTCAAAATTCAAAACAAGAAGGAACAGAATTATTCATTGTTGAAGGAGACTCTGCAGGTGGCTCTGCAAAACAAGGAAGGGATAGGGAGTTTCAGGCAGTTTTACCTCTAAGAGGAAAAATTTTAAACACTTATGTTGATACTAATGGAAAAAAGAAAAATGGAAATATTCATGAACATAAGACTAAGGCACTATCTAAAATGATTTCCTCAAATGAGATAATAACTTTGATAAATGCTTTAGGATTGGATCCAAAAAATGATGACTTGGATCTTAAAAATTTAAGATATGGAAAAATAATAATTATGACAGATGCCGACGTTGATGGATCACATATAAGAGCATTGTTACTTACTTTCTTTAATAATAGCCCATTTAATAAATTAATTGAAAATGGTCATATTTACCTAGCACAACCACCTTTATTTAAAATCAACAAAGGTATGAAAGGTATTTATATTAAAGATGAAAAGGAACTCGAGAAATACATTTTAAAAAACTCAAAGGAATTGAGTAAATATAAAAAAGGATCAAAAGAATTCGAAAAGAATTTCTCTATAGAAAAGTCAAAATTAAATATTCAAAGATTTAAAGGATTAGGTGAAATGAATCCTGATGAGCTTTGGAATACAACTCTCAATCCGGAGACAAGAAATTTATTAAAAGTAGAATATTCAAAAGATGTAAAAAAAGATCACCAGATAATACACACTTTAATGGGAAATGACGTAGCATTAAGAAAAGATTTCATTATATCAAATGCTATAGATGTTTTAAACCTTGACATATAATTTATGAGGTTTTTTGAAACTTCAAAAATTTATTCTCTAAACAGAATACAATATATCAGACTTAGATGGATTGCTATAATTGGACAGCTAATAACAATAAATTTTGTTAAATATGGACTTGGTTTTGAATTTAATCATATACTATCAAATTTTATAATTTATCTGGGAGCAATAAGTAACCTATTTTTAATTTATTATTATAAAAAAAATCAAGTTTCTGACAGATCTTCTTTTATTTTTTTATGTTTGGACATTTTCCAACTAAGTTTTTTACTTTATTTAACTGGAGGAATAGTAAATCCTTTTTGTATTTTTATTATCATTCCAAGCATATTTTCATCAATATACTTGGGAAAAAAATCCAGTATTTTCTTAGTTTTTATAACAATTTTATCCGTTGTATTTCTAACTTTTTTAAATAAAGGTTTACCAGCACCATTAAATGAACATTTTCATATTAGCGATTACTACTATTATGCTATTCCAATATCACTAATAATTGCACTAATTTTTTTAAGCTTTTTTTCAATATCTTTTGGGGCTGAAAGAAAGATAAGAGAGAATGCATTAAATAAAATGGAAGCTATAATGGCAAAAGAACACGAGCTAGTTTCTCTTGGGGGACAAGCAGCAGCAGCAGCTCACTCACTTGGAACCCCACTCTCAACAATTAAAATTGTATTAGCAGACTTAGAAAAAGAATTTAAAAATAATAAAGATATAAGCTTACTATCTAGTCAGGTAGATAGATGTATAAAAATACTACAAAAACTTAGTATTAACCCTGTCACGGATGATGAGTTTTTAGATCAAAATATTTCTTTAAAAGATTATTTGGTTCAAATTATCAGATCTTTTCAAGAAATTAGCAAAAAGGAATTTATTTTAATTACTGATCAGAATAATAATCCAATAACAATGCCTAAAATAATTGAGATTGTTTATGGTTTAAGAAATTTTATAGGAAATGCAAATAAATTTTCAAAAAATAAAATATTTGTAAATCTTAAAAGTAATAATAATGAAACTATTATAAAAATAGAAGATGATGGCAAAGGTTTTTCTAAAGATATAATCTATAAGTTGGGTGAGCCTTATTTAAAAGACTCTAAAACGAGTAATAAAACTGGATTAGGTTTAGGAATTTTTATTGGTAAAACATTACTAGAAAAAAACTTTGCTGTTGTAACTTGTAAAAATTCTAGAATCAGATCTGGAGCCGAGATTACAATTTTGTGGAAAAATAAAGATCTTAAATCTTTAACTTTTAATTGAGTTTTTTTCTCTCGCTAAATAAATCACTTAATTGATTTATCATAACATCCCCAAGTTCTTGAACATCAGTAATTTTAATAGCTTTAGAATAGTATCTGGAGACATCGTGACCTATTCCAATAGCAAGAATCTCAATATTACTTTTACTCTCAATAAATTTTACAGTTTTTTTTAAATGTTTTTCTAAATAATCTCCAAAATTCACACTTAAAGTACTATCATCAACTGGCGCACCATCTGAAATAACCATTAATATTTTTCTTTCTTCTTTACGTTTTTGCAGTCTGCTAAAAGCCCAATTAATTGCTTCACCATCAATATTTTCTTTAAGCAATCCTTCTTTAAGCATTAGTCCTAAATTATTTTTAGATATTCTCCATTGAGTATCTGCACTTTTATAAATTATATGACGTAGATCATTAAGACGTCCAGGATTTTTTGGTTTATTTCTTTTATTCCAATCTTCTCTCGATTGACCACCTTTCCAGTTTTTTGTTGTGAAGCCTAAAATTTCTACTTTAACTGCACATCTTTCAAGTGTTCTTGATAGAATATCAGCACAAATTGCCGCGATTGTTATTGGACGTCCTCGCATTGATCCAGAGTTATCAATTAATAAAGTAACGACTGTATCTTTAAATTCATAGTCCTTTTCTTTTTTAAATGATAAAGAACTATAAGGATCCATAATAACTCTTGTTAATTTTGAAGTATCCAATAATCCTTCTTCCAAATCAAATTCCCAAGCTCTTTTCTGACTTGCTAATAGCTGTCTTTGAAGTTTATTTGCTAGCTTTGTTATCAAATCTTGAAAAGTAATTAATTGTTGATCTAAGTTTTTTCTTAATTTTGTTATTTCCTCTAAGCTTTCTAAATTTTCAGCTTTTGAAATTTCATCAAATTCTTTTGTGAAAACCTTATAATCCTTATCGCTAAATTCTCCTCCACCTTTTTGAATAATAGTCTCACTACTCTGCTTTTCCGAGTCTGTATCGATAATCTGTTCGTCAATTTTGTGCTCGCTGAAATCATATTCGGAGTCAAAACTTTCTTCACTTTCATCTCGTTGTTTATTTTCTTCATTATTATCGCTATCAGTATCGGTATTATTCTGATCTGTATCAGCCTCATTATTATCATTTTGTTGATCTTCTTGGTTTTTACTTTCATTTGTATCATCAAATATATCCAAATTTTGTAATATCTCTGATACTTTCGAATTATATATGTCTTGATTTTCTAAATTTTCTAGTAAAAAATTTATATGTTTTTTTAAGGATTTATCAAAATCATTTTCCCAATAACTTAAAATTTTTTCATTAAGGCTATTTAAATTTATTTTATAGAAATTCTTAAGCATATATAATTCAAATGCCTCTATTACACTTACATCTTCTTTAGAGAATAACTGATCTTTTTTTTTTGTTAAAATTTCATTTGTGTAGTTTTCTTTCAGGTTTGCACCAACACCTTTAAGCATATTTGAACCTAATATTTCGCATCTTATTTTTTCAGATAATTCATAAAGCTGTTTATATGATGAATTTTGTGGAAAATTATTCCTAAATATTTCTGTATTTGAAAATTTTCTTTTTAAAGCACCCGAGTCAATCTCGGCCCTATATTTAACAAAATCACTTCTACTTTCTAATTTATCTAATTCAAAAAGGTCTATTTTTGATTTTTTTTTATTTTTTTTATCATTATTAGGAGAATAATCGTCCGCAATAGCGTTAGCTGTTGATAAAAGGGCTAATTTAAATTTTTCTTTAAAATTATCTTCTTTGCTCATTTAACTTTGAATATTTAACATAGACTCTGGCAATTCTTCACCAAAACATCTCTGGTAATATTCAGCGATTATATTCTTTTCAATCTCATCGCATTTATTTAAAAAAGTGACTCTAAAACCATAACCAATATCCTTGAAAATTTCAGAATTCTCTACCCAATGTAAAACGGTCCTGGGACTCATAACTGTAGAAATGTCGCCAGCTATGAAACCTTTCCTAGTTAAAGTTGCAACTTTAATCATATTTGCAACTTTTTCCTTTCCTTTCGCATTATTTAAATTTTTATTCTTGGCCAAAATTATTTCCATCTCTTTATCTAGGCTTAAGTAATTTAAAGAAGTTACAATATTCCACCTGTCCATCTGACCCTGGTTTATCTGTTGAGTTCCATGATACAAACCTGTTGTATCGCCTAGCCCTACTGTATTTGATGTAGCAAACAATCTAAAATATTTATTTTGTTTTATTACTTTATTTTTATCAAGAAGTGTAAAGCTTCCATCAGCCTCTAAAACTCTTTGGATTACAAACATCACGTCAGGTCTACCAGCATCATACTCGTCAAAGACTAAAGCAACAGGATTTTGAATTGACCAAGGTAGAATCCCTTCTTTAAATTCTGTAATTTGTTTACCATCTTTAATTGTTATTGCATCTTTACCAATTAAATCAATTCTGCTTACGTGACTGTCTAGATTTATACGAATGCAAGGCCAATTTAATCTTGCAGCTACTTGTTCTATATGTGTGGATTTACCTGTACCATGATAACCTTGAACAAGGACTCTTTTATTAAATGAGAACCCCGAAAGTATTGCTAGTGTTGTATCTCTATCAAATATATAATTTTTATCAATTTCAGGAACATAATCGTTTTTTTTTGAAAAGGCCTCGACCTCAATCTCAGAGTCAATTCCAAATGTTTGTTTAACAGATAATTTTATGTCAGGTTTGATGTTTAAATTATTTATCAATGTTTTTCCTATAAGTATTTTTTAATTGTGTGTATGCTAAAGTAATCACTTTAAGCTTTTCTTCGTAATTTTTATCCCCTGAATTAATATCAGGGTGAAATTTTTTAACAAGTTTTTTAAACTTCTGCTGTATTTTGTCCCATTTTAAACCCACTGAAATGCCTAAGACAGCAAAGGCCTTGATATCATTGTTAGTAAATTTTAAATTTCCTTTAGTATTAAATTGATTTTTAAATTTTGAATCATCGAATCCTTCATTTAATGCATTATTCCATAATACCTTAAAAAAATTATCCGATGAGCTAAAACCTTGTGTTGGCTTGTGCCATGTTGCGTCACTTTTAAGAAATTGTATTACTTCTCTATCGCTCATACCCGAAAAATAATTCCAGTTTTTATTAAATTCTTTAACATGCTTTAAGCACAATAGTCTAAAGTTCTTGCTATTATCTTTCTCTATTGGCGCTTTGTATTCTCCTATTTCAAAGCAATTATTCCAATCACAAATTG
>CACCHS010000025.1 GCA_902545825.1 uncultured Pelagibacteraceae bacterium | reverse complement strand
ATCAAAATGAAATAAATTTTATTAATGAAAGTAAATCAATTTTACAGGACAAAGAATGTATACAACTTTTTTCTCATGATGCTGCACTTCATTATTTATTAAGAAAAAAAAGTTGTACTAAATATTATTTAATTTGGAGTGTTGGATCTATTCCAGATCAAAAAAACTTTATTAATGAATTAAATAATACGGAAATTATTATATCCGGTGGAGTGAAATTTAATTGGTTGGCTCCTTTAGAGGATAGGCTATTTTTAGTAAATGCTTACATTGAGGAAAATTTTGAAAAAATTGAAACTATTGAGGATTGGACGTTATTAAAGAGAAAAAATAATTAATCGTCAGCGTAGACTTTTTCCTCTTTTTCATGTTTTTCTTGAGCTGCAATACATAGAGTTGCAACAGGTCTTGCCATTAGTCTTTTTAGACCAATTGGTTCAGCAGTCTCCTCACAAAAGCCATATGTTCCATCTTTTATTTTTTTGAGAGCAGAATCAATTTTAGAAATCAGTTTTATTTGTCTATTTATTGCTCTCATCTCAACATTTTTTTCTGTGTATGAACTTGCTTGATCAACAATATCAGCAGAAGTACTATTATCGTCTAGGGAGCTATTATATAAAGCCTCATTATTTGATTTAACTAAATCTTTTTTCCACTCTAACAACTTATTTTTGAAAAATGCTTTATGTTTTTCGCACATATATTTTTCGGTACTTTTGGGTATATAATTTTTTGATATCTTAACCATTTTAACAGTTTGAACGGTCGGAAGTATATTCAGCAATTATTTAGTGTCAAGAATGCTTTAATTGTATAAATTCAAGCAAATGTTTAATTATAGAAAAAATACATTACGTTATTTTTATATTTTCTTATTTATTCATCTTTTAATTTGGACATTGATTCCTTCGATTACAAATAACAATTTGCCACTTGATACTATTGAGGCGCTAGGTTGGGGAAGTAATTTAGATTGGGGATTTGAAAAACATCCTCCAGCAAGTGCTTTTTTTGTAGAGTTTTTTTATTTTTTGTTTGGAAGTCAAGATTGGGCTTATTATTTACTGAGTCAGATATTTTTAGTTTTTTCTTTTTTTATAGTATTTCAATTAAGTGAAAAAATGTTTAATAATGAGACTTTAAGCTTTCTTTCAGTAATACTATTAGAGGGTATATATTTCTATAATTTTACTACACCAGAATTTAACGTTAATGTTTGTCAACTACCTTTTTGGTCATTAACTGTTTTTTATGCTTGGAAAATATTTGATGGTAAAAAAATTAATATTTATCATTGTTTTTATTTAGCTATCTTTTCTGCGATTGGGTTCCAATCGAAGTATTTATTTATGTATTTATTGATTTCTATTTTTATTTTATTTTTTTATCAAATTGTAATTTTAAAAGAGAGGAAATTTGATTTTAAATACCTAATATCTATTGAGGTATTTTTTATTCTTTTAGTTCCTCATTTAGTTTGGTTATTTAACAATGATTTTATCACAATTAAATATGCTTTTTCCAGGGCAGGACTCGAAGAAGTTAATTATATAAACCATTTAAAATTTCCGATTATTTTTTTAATGAAACAAATTTTAATTTTATCGCCAGTTTTAATAATGTTATTTTTAATTTTAAAAAAAATTAAAATTAATCTAAATTTAAATGACAGAAAATTATTATTTTTATTAATTGTAAATATATTACCAATTTTACTTGTGCTTTTGACTTCAATAATGACTGGGTCTAAAATTAGAACGATGTGGATGACGCCATTTTATTTATTCTTCGGAACATTATTAATTTATATTTCCCAAAATTATTTAGAGGTGAAAAAAATTAAAAATTTTCTAGTTTTTTTTATATTTATTTTTTTACTTTCACCAATAAGTTATGGAACCGTCTCTTTGATAAAGGACAATAAAAGAACAGACTATCCTGGTAAAGAAATTGCTATGAAAGTTGAAAAAAAATGGAATTCTGAATTTAAAGATCCAATAAACGTAGTTTTAGGTGATGAATGGACAGCGGGGAATTTGTCATATCATTTAAAGTCACGTCCAGTATGGGAAGGAAGTGTAGATAAAAATAAATTAGATAGTTATAATAAGTATATCTGCTTAGAAAAAGTTTGTGTTGGGGTAAAATGAATAAATTTTTTGATACTAAATTAAAAAAAACTCTTTTTATCATATTTGTAATAGCTATTATTGAAATTTCAGGCCATGGAATTTTTGTATCTTTAATAAGATTTTTAAATTCTATTAATTAATTTTATGAAAATCAAAATACTGATACCTATCTATAATGATTGGAATTCAGTAAAACTTTTAATTAATAATATTGATAAAGCGGTTACAGATATAGAGGGAAATTTTTCAGTTATAATTATTAATGATGCATCTACGCAAAAAAAACCAGATAATTTTTTAAGTTTTAAAAATTTAAAATCAGTCAAAATTATTAATATGATTAATAATCGTGGCCACGGAAGATGTAATGCATCAGGGCTAAAATATATTTACGAAAAAGAGGATTTTGATTATGTTATTCCTATGGATGGAGATGGAGAAGATAGACCAGAAGAAATACCTCAATTTGTCGAAAAAATTATAAAAAATCCAGATATTCCTGTAGTGGGCAAAAGAGTAAAAAGATCAGAGAACAATTTATTTAAATTTTGTTACGAAATTCATAAAATTTTAACTTATTTATTTACAGGAAAATTAATTAAGTTTGGTCATTTTACATGCATATCAAAAAGTGTAGTAAAAAATATGATAAATGAAAAAGCTACGTGGAATTGCTATTCAGCTTCATTAGTTAAGATTACTAAAATTAGAGACTCAATACCTTCAATTAGAGGCAAGAGATATTTTGATTTATCAAAGATGAGCTTCTATAACTTAATTATACACTCATTTTCAATAATAAGTGTATTTAAGATAAATGTTTTAATAAGATCTATTGGATTTATAATTTTATACACTTTTCTTATAAAAAGTAATTTTTCTATAGTTACCTCAATTCCAATAGTTTTAGTAATTATTTTTGTTATTGCAATTTTCAAGTTATCCAAAAGAGAAAATATGGAAGAATACAACAAGTGTCTCGACAATATTTCGAATGTAGAAGTTTTTGAAAAATCCTAAATTTTATTAAATAGCCCTTATTTTTGGTAGGCAGTAAAAATCTGCAGTATCTATTTTTGAAGAATGCTCTCTTCTCATATTCCATTTTTTATGAACACCTGCACTTGCAAGACTTAAAGTAGATCTACCATATCTATAGTTTGTATTGTCAATCGATTTCATTAAACTATTTATTTTTAAGTCTTTTTCAGATGAAAATAAATTTTTCTTTCCATCTGAATTTGACAATCCTGTAAGCATTACTCCTGCTTTTTGATATCTATAACCATTTCTAAAAATATCTTCTAATATGGATACCGCAGCCTTAACGGTTTCAATACTATTATTTGTAGCTATTGGGAAATCAATAGTTTTTGAATTTGAATAATATCCAAAGTTTCTTTGAAAAGGGCTTGTCCTAACAAATACAGTAATTGATTTTGCAACCAAAGACTCGGACCTGATTTTTTCCGAGGCATTTAAGCAATAATTTGCAACCGCCTCTCTTAATTCTTGAAAATTTTCTACTCTTTTCCCAAATGATCTTGATACGACACAACTTTTTCTTTTAGTTGCAGTTGTTTCTAAATCTATACAAGGGATACCTCTTAATTCCATTGCAGTTCTTGAGCTTAAAACATTAGAGCATTTTTTAATCCATGTATTAGATTTGTTTTTAAGTTGTTTGGCATTATAAATACCATTTTTTTGATAAAACTTAGTTAATTGTCTTCCAACTCCCCAAACATCATTTATTTCCACTTTTTCTAATATCGAATCAATGTTTTCTATTCCAATTAAACTTGTAACTCCTGATTGCTTTTTTTTTGCTATATGATTTGCAACTTTACTTAAAGTTTTAGTTTTTGCTATTCCAATGCTAGTTGGTATACCAGTCCATTGTAAAACAGTGTTTCTAATCTCTCTACCAACTTCTTCAACTTCTTTATTAGAAAAGTTAGACAAATCCATAAACGCCTCATCAATAGAATAAACTTCAATAGCAGAATTAAATCTCTTAAGTGTTCGCATAACTCTTCTTGATAAGTCCCCATATAGTGAATAATTTGATGAAAATACATTTATATTATTTTTTACGATTATATTTTTTGCTTTAAAATAAGGTTCACCCATTTTAATACCTAAAGCTTTTGCTTCACTAGACCTTGAAATAATACAACCATCATTATTAGATAAAACTACGACAGGCTTTTTTCTTATTTTTGGATTAAATAATCTTTCACAGGATACATAAAAAGAATTACAATCAACAAGTGCTATTTTTCTAGTAAACTGAGTGGATGACATAAGTTACAACTCCCCAAATAAAAATATCTTCTTCTTCGTTAATTAAAATTCTATCTTTAAAGTTTTTTGACCCAGATGTTAAAAATTTTTTATCTCTTTCTTGAACAAAACTTTTAACAACTAATTCGTCATGTACATTTGCAATAACAGTTGAAAAATTTCTAGGTGTTAAACTTTTATCAACAACTAATATATCACCGTCATTAATACCAACATCTGTCATTGATTTCCCTTGAACTCTAATTACAAAAGTTGCTGGAACATTTTTTATTAAGTGCACATTTAGATCAATATCTTCTTCGATATAATCAGTAGCAGGAGATGGAAAACCAGCTCCAGCTTTATGTAAATAATAAGGTATAGTTAGCTTCATAAATGTTCTTATTTTGTTCTTATTAGTATAACACTTATTTAATAGTGTCAAATAAGTTGTATTTTGAGTCTGTAACTGAATCAAAAGTGAATCAAAACGTGAACATCGAAAACTATATAGTGTATAGTTGTGGATAACTATCACTAAAAGTGGAATTAAAATAAAAATGAAAAGAAATATCACATGGTGTATTCAATATAAACTTTATGAAAAAACTTTCATGTCATTGTGGAGAAGTGCAAGGAGAAATACAACTTCCTAAAGAAGGATTAAAAACTAAAAGAAGATGTAATTGTACTCTTTGTAAAAGAAAAGGAACTGTTATGACTTTTGTAGAGGTCAAAGATCTACAAATAAAAAGTGGCAGTGAACAATTAACAAAATATCAGTACCATACTAAAGTAGCTGAACATTTTTTTTGTAAAATTTGTGGAATTTATACTCATCATAAAATGAGAAGTAATCCAAATATGTATGGAATTAATGCTGCATGTATTGAAGGTGTAGATCCATATAAACTAGAAGATATAGAAATTTTTGATGGAATAAATCATCCTTTGGATAAAAAGAATTAATTTTTATGCATCCATTAAACCTGTGTTACACAAAAGTAAAGAAAGACTGTATTAAATTTATATCAAGCCAAGAAACAAGAACTGAAAAATTCAGAAAAAAAGATAAAATGATTAAATCTTTTTTAATCCCGGCATGCTTTTGGTTGGCAAATAGAGTGAATAAAAAAAATACAATGATAATAGGTCTGGCAGGTGGGCAAGGTACTGGAAAAACTACTATTTCATCTTTAATTAAGATTATTTTAGAAAAATATTTTAAATTGATAGTATTTAAAATATCTATTGATGACTTTTATAAAACCAGAAAAGATAGAATGATATTAGCTAAAAAGGTACATCCTTTACTGATGACAAGAGGTGTTCCAGGTACACATGATGTAGATTTAATTTTAAGTTTTTTTAGAAAAGTTTCAAAGAAAAGATTTTCACATTTACTATTACCAAAATTTGATAAATCAATTGATGACAGGGTAAAAAGAGATAAATGGTATAAAATTAAAAAAAAACCTAATATTGTAATATTAGAAGGATGGTGTGTAGGTTCGTCTCCACAAAATCTAAAAAATTTAAAAAAACCAATAAACACTATTGAGCGTGATAATGATCAAAAACTGAAATGGAGAAAATATGTAAATAATCAACTTAATAAAAAATATAAATCAATGTATAAATTCTTTGATTATTTTTTATATTTGAAAGCAAAAAATTTTAGTTTATTAAGAAAGTGGAGATTAAAACAAGAAAAAAAATTATATTTAAATAATAAAAGTAGAAAAAATTCAAAAATTATGAATAACAAAGAAGTTTTAAATTTTATGATGACTTATCAAAGAATAACTGAACACATGTTTAAAGAAGCACCAAAATTTGCTTCAATCGTTTTTTCACTAAATCAAAATCACGAAATCAAAAATATTAAGTATAAAAAATGAAAAAAATAATTTTAACTTTATTTATATTTTTTAATTTATCGAATTCATATGCTATCGATTTATCTGATGCTTTATCATTAGCGTATAAAAAAAATCCTGAATTGAATGCCGAAAGAGAAAATATTAAAGCATCAAAGCAAGATTTAAATATTTCTAAAAGTGAATTTTTACCATCCGTAACACTGTCTGGAACTAAAAGCAGTCAAGATACGTCAAAACTAACTAATCAAGACGGTAGTAACGCAACAATTAATGATGTTAATCCAGAGACTAAATCAATCAAAATTGAGCAAAAAATTTTTCAAGGTTTTGGGGGAGTTGCAGATTATGAAAAAAATAAAATTGGCTTAGCAGTGGCTGATGCAAAACTTTTACAAGTAGAGCAAAATACTTTGCTTAAAGCTGTTGATGCATTCTCGGGAGCAATATTTGCCAATGAAAAGTATTCAATTTATCAACAAAATTTAAATTTAATTGAGAGACAAGTTGAGATGGACCAGATACGTCTTGATAGAGGACAAGTAACATTAGCTGATTTGGCACAATCAGAGTCCTCTTTAGCAGAAGCTGAAGCCAAATTTATTCAAGCAAAAAATGATGTTGTAACTGCCAAACTTAATTATGAGACTATAATTGGCCCTATAAGTGATACTTTTCAACTAGAAAAGGATATTACTATGAATTTGAAAATTCCGACATCGCTAGAAAAATCTATAAATTTGTCAAAAAACTCAAACCCAGATTTAATAATTTCAAAATTAGAATTTGAACAATCAAAGAAAGATGTTCAAATAGCTCAATCTGATTTATCACCTTCAGCATCATTATCTTTTGAGACTCAACAAACTGATGATTTGAGTTCAACTTATGATCAACAAGATAAAGAAACCTTAGAAGCAACTATAACATGGCCTATTTTTTCAGGGGGAAAAAACTATGCAAGTTTATCAAAGTCTAAAAATTTAAAAAATAGAAAACAACTCCTTTATGAAAATGCCTTAAAATTGAATAACTCAAATGTAGCAAGTGCTTGGTCAAATCTTCAGTCATCAAAAAGCGTATTAGAGGCTGTGAAACTTCAAGTAAAGGCAGCTGAGATTGCAAATGAGGGAATCACAGCAGAATATGAAAGCGGACAAGGCAGATCAACATTAGATGTACTTCAATCTAATTCAATATTGCTAGATGCAAAAGTTAGTCTTGCAAAATCTGAAAGAGATTATCTTCTTTCACAATTTCAACTCCTTAAATCTGTCGGGCTTTTAAATGCTCGTTACCTAACTTTTAATTAATTAAAGCCTATTTTCCTTAATAATCTGAGAGAAAATTAATTTCTTGCCAATGAGAACAAAATGTGTACATTTAATAGTATGATTCGATTGTTAAAAAATGAAAAAAAAAGAGGCAAAAATGACAAAAAATAACTTAAAAGTGGTTAAATCCACAAAAAATAAAGATCTGGAAAATAAAGAAAAAAATAAAGCACTAGACGCTGCTATCAGCCAAATTACAGATAACTTTGGAAAAGGTTCTGTAATGAAGCTTGGACAGCAAAAAGCAATGGATGTCGAGTCAATTTCAACAGGCTCATTAAGTCTTGATTTAGCTTTAGGAATAGGTGGACTACCAAAAGGAAGAATTATTGAAATTTATGGACCAGAATCTTCTGGAAAAACTACACTTGCACTCCAAGTAGTAGCTGAAGCACAAAAAGCAGGTGGAATTTGTGGTTTTGTAGATGCAGAACATGCATTAGACCCGGTTTATGCTAAAAAATTAGGTGTAAATACGGAAGAACTATTAATTTCTCAACCGGATACTGGTGAACAAGCATTAGAAATTACTGATACATTAATTAAATCAGGCTCAATGTCGGTTCTTGTTGTGGACTCTGTTGCAGCATTAACTCCAAGAGCTGAAATTGAAGGAGACATGGGAGATCATCACGTTGGTCTACAAGCAAGATTAATGTCTCAAGCGTTAAGAAAATTAACAGGTTCAATTTCTAGAACTAATACAATGGTTATATTTATTAACCAAATTAGAATGAAAATTGGTGTTATGTTTGGTAGCCCAGAAACTACTTCAGGAGGAAATTCCTTAAAATTTTATTCATCTGTAAGAATGGATATTAGAAGAATTGGGGCAATCAAAGATAAAGAGCAAATTATCGGAAATTCTACTAGGGTTAAAGTAGTTAAAAATAAGGTTGCTCCGCCATTTAAAGTGGTTGAATTTGATCTTATGTATGGCAAGGGAATTAGTAAAACAGGAGAATTAATAGACCTTGGTGCAAAAGCAGACATAGTTGAGAAATCTGGAGCATGGTATGCTTACAAAGGTGAGAAGATTGGACAAGGAAAAGAAAATGCAAAACTTTATCTTGAACAAAATCCTAAAGCCGCAGCTGAGATAGAAATGGCTATAAGAGAGAAAGCTGGTCTTATTTCCAAAAAGATAGAAGGAAATCCAATTGATCAAGAGAAGGTGAAAGCAGAAGAAAAAACAGAAGAAACACCATCTAAAAAGAATTAGCAATAACTTTTAGTTATCTAAAAAGGCGCTTAAATAAGCGCCTTTTTTCCCTTCAGAACCTAGACAACAAACAAAAAAGCTGTATTTTAAAAATATGGCAGACAAATCATTAAATGAAATAAGATCTACATTTCTAAAATATTTTGAAAAAAATGATCACAAAATAGTAGAGTCAAGCAACTTAGTTCCAAATAATGATCCTACATTAATGTTTGCTAACTCAGGCATGGTGCAGTTTAAAAACGTATTTACTGGGTTAGAAAAAAGGGATTACAAAAGAGCAACTACTTCACAAAAATGTGTAAGGGCAGGAGGCAAGCATAATGACCTAGAAAATGTTGGCTATACTCCAAGACACCACACTTTTTTTGAAATGTTAGGCAATTTTTCGTTTGGTGACTACTTTAAAGAAAAAGCAATATTTTACGCTTGGGATTTAATCACAAAAGATTTTGGACTAGATAAAAACCGACTTTATTTTACTGTCTTTAGTGAAGATGATGAGGCCTTTAATTTGTGGAAAAAAATCACAGGTTTTAATGACAATAGAATAATTAGAATTCCAACTTCAGACAATTTTTGGTCAATGGGAGAAACCGGTCCATGTGGACCTTGTTCTGAAATATTTTATGATCATGGTGACCATTTAAAAGGAGGTTTGCCTGGAACCAAAGATCAGGATGGCGACAGATACATTGAAATTTGGAACTTAGTTTTTATGCAATATGAACAGGTTTCAAAAGAAAAAAGAATTGATTTACCGAAACCTTCTGTTGATACTGGTATGGGACTTGAGAGGATTGCTGCACTTCTTCAAGGTACACATGATAATTATAAAACAGATCATTTTATAAAACTTATAAACTCAATTTCTGAAACGATTAAGATTAAACCAAGTGAAACAAATTTATCTAGTTTTAGAGTAATAGCGGATCATTTAAGAGCAAGCTCTTTTTTATTAGCTGAGGGGGTTTTACCATCTAACGAGGGCAGAGGTTATGTTTTAAGAAGAATAATGAGAAGAGGTATGAGACATTGCCATTTACTTGGATCCAAAGAGCCAGTTTTTTTTAATATTTTTAAAACGCTAATGAATGAAATGTCTGGAAATTATCCAGAACTAATGAGAGCTGAGTCACTTATTAAAGAGACTTTAAGAATGGAGGAGGAAAAATTTTTAGTGCTTTTAGATCGAGGAATGAAAATATTAAATGATGAAATTAACAACGTTGATAAAAAATTATCTGGGGAAGTTGCATTCAAGCTTTATGATACATATGGATTTCCTCTAGACCTTACCGAAGATATTTTAAAAAATAAATCTTTAACTTTAGACCACAATAAATTTGATGATTTGATGATAAAAAGTAAGGAGCTTGCAAAAAAGAATTGGAAAGGTTCTGGAGATAGCTCGGTAGATGAAATCTGGTTTGGAATAAAAGACAAAGTAGAACCGACTGAATTTTTAGGTTATGAATACGAATATGCTGAAGCAGTTATTCAGAAAATTGTGAAAAATAATAAAGAAGTAGAAAAGTTAAAAGATGGTGATGAAGGTATAATTATATTAAATCAAACTCCATTTTATGGTGAATCAGGAGGACAAGTAGGCGATAGTGGAACAATTAAATCGGGTGAAAATATTTTTAAAGTGAATGACGTACAAAAAAAATTAGGAAATATTTTTGTTCATTATGGAAAAATGAGAAAAGGAAATTTAAAAATAAATGAAAATGTTGAACTTAAAATTGATGTCGAGAAAAGAAATAATGTTAGAGCGTACCACTCAGCAACACATTTACTACACGAGTCTTTAAGAAGAATTCTTGGAACACATGTTACTCAAAAAGGTTCATTAGTAGCACCAGATAGACTGAGATTTGATTTCAGCCATATGAAGCCAATATCTTCAGATGAATTAAAAAAAATTGATAATTCTGTCAATGAAGTGGTTCAAAAAAAATCTGATGTTATAACAAGAATAATGACACCAAAAGAGGGGATTGAGCATGGTGCTTTAGCTCTTTTTGGTGAGAAATATGGTGATGAGGTTAGAGTAGTATTTATGGGTGATGAGGGAAATAAGTATTTTTCTACTGAATTATGTGGTGGAACACACGTAAGAAATACTGGTGATGTAGGCAAATTTAAAATTATAAGTCAGTCAGCGA
>CACCHS010000024.1 GCA_902545825.1 uncultured Pelagibacteraceae bacterium | reverse complement strand
AATTAATCCAGGGATATCTGCAAGTGTAATTTCTTTATCATCATATGATGCTACACCTAGATTTGGATTAAGAGTTGTAAACCTGTAATTTGCAATTTTTGGTGTTGCACTAGTAATTGAGGCTAGTAAGCTTGATTTCCCTGCATTAGGCATTCCTATAATACCAATATCAGCAATAGTCTTTAGTTGTAACCATATCCAATATTCTTCACCTTTTGCACCTTTTGTGAATTTCCTTGGAGCCCTATTTGTTGAGGATTTAAATCTTGTATTTCCAAAGCCTCCTTTACCACCACTAGCAGCAACAAATTCTTCATCTTCTTTTTTAAAGTCAAAAATAAGTGTTTTATTGTCTTCCTCAAAAACTTGGGTACCCAATGGAACTTTTAACGATAAATTTTTTCCACCTTTTCCAGTTTGATTTTTTCCTTTTCCATCACCACCTCGTTCTGCTTTAAAATGTTGCTGATAACGATAATCTATTAAAGTATTAAGGTTTCTCTCTGACTTTAGAATTATTGAACCACCTTTACCACCGTCACCACCATCCGGTCCTCCAAATTCTATAAATTTTTCACGTCTGAAACTTGGCGACCCTGATCCTCCATCACCAGCTTTTATAAATATCTTTACTTGATCTAAAAATTTCATAATACAACGTTTTTATTTTTAGTTGTATTGATTAATTGGGTTTTACAGAAACAAAAGTTCTGTCTGATTTACTTTTTTTAAACTTAACTGTTCCTTTTATTTTTGAGAATATCGAATGATCTTTTCCCATGCCAACGTGCTCGCCAGGGAAAATCTTAGTTCCTCTTTGTCTTACAATTATATTACCAGGAATTACTTGCTGACCACCATACTTCTTAACACCTAGCCTTCTGCCGGCGCTGTCTCTTCCATTTCTCGATGATCCACCTGCTTTTTTTGTTGCCATAAATTACCTAATTACTTTGTCTTTGCCTCTTTCTTAATTTCTTTTTTTTTTGTATCTGCAACACTCTCTTTAACTTCAACTTCAGAAAATACTTTCCCATCTTTTGAGAAAATTTTATTAATCTTAATTAATGAAAATTCCTGTCTGTGTCCATTTTTTCTTCTAGAATTTTTTCTTCTTCTTTTTTTAAAAATTAAAACAGTTCTATTTTTTCCATTCTTTACTAAGTTTGCTTCAACCTTAGCACCATCTATTTTTGGGGATCCAATTTCAGCAGTCTTATCATCTCCATAAGCAAGAACATCTTTAAACTCAATTTTTGGGCTTGTCGATTTTTCATCCAGCCTTTCTACCTTAAGTATTTCTCCAGCTCTTACTTTATACTGTTTACCACCTGTTTTAATTATTGCAAAAGACATATTTACTTTCTAATTTTTATAGGAGCAATATAGTTCTAGACCTATTTTAGTCAAGGCTAATAAACTAAAAATTATCCTTTAAATCTCTTAGTTTTGAAAACTCCTCAAGTGTTTTTGCTCTTAGGAAAATATTGCATTCTAATTCATCTTTAATTGTTGAGGGAATTGTAGGTTCTTTTTTTCTTAACTTTTTTTCAATTTCGATTATTTTTTTTTTTAACATAATATTTTCACTATCATACTTTATACAAAATAATGAATTATTATAAGTATATTCATGACCACAGTAAACTTTAGTACTTGGTGGTAAACTTTTGAATTTAGATAAAGAGTTATACATATCTTCATGCGTTCCCTCAAATACTCTACCACATCCTAAAGAAAAAAGAGTATCACCAGAAAATAAAATTTCATTCTTATAAAAATAGAAAGCAATATGACCCGATGTATGTCCTGGTATATAAATAATTTTAGCTTCAAAATTTCCCGATTTCCATACTTCGTTGTCAGAAACAGAAATATCTATACCAGGTATTCTATCCTTATCTTTTTTAAAACCCACAATCTCTGACGAATATTTCTTTTTTAATTCATCATTTCCACCAATATGATCAAAATGATGGTGTGTATTTAATATAAATTTTAAATTTAATTTTTTTTTTTCTATAATTTTTATTATTGGATCTGATTCACTAGGATCAATTACAATACTATTTCTATCACTATCAGTAATTAGATAAGAATAATTATCCTTCAAACATTTTATAATTTCGACATTCATCTATTTTTCAATAATAAAAATTCCAAGTTCTGAAAATAAATTTACATAGAATAAGTTTGGACAATCAATTTTTATTTTTTTTTTGTTACAAAAATTTACAAAGTCTCTTATCGTACACATATGTAAATTAGGTGTGTTATACCATTCATTTGGCAGATTTTCTGTGATAGGCATTTGGCCTTTAAAAAGAAGATTTAATCTGACTCTCCAATGACCAAAATTTGGTATAGATACAATAGCTTTTTTTCCAACTCTCAAGAGTTCATTTATAACATTCTCTGGGTCAAGAAAAGCTTGAAGTGTTTGGCTCAATATCACAAAATCATATGAAGAATTTGGGAATTGTCGTAAATCTTTTTCTGCATCCCCTTCTATTACCGTAAGCCCTTTTGCGATGCATTTTTGAATATTATTTTTAGAAATTTCAAGACCTCTTACGTTTTCTGTTATATTTTCAGTTATATATTTCATTAATTCGCCATCACCACATCCAACATCTAATACCTTAGAGTTTTTTTTTAATAACTTTGATATTTCAAAAAATTCTTTTTTCATTTTAATTTTTGATATGAGGTTTCTAAAAAATTTTTTACTGCACTAAGAAAATCTGGAACATCCAATAAAAATGAATCGTGCCCTTTATCTGATGTTATTTCTATAAATCCTACATCTTTACTTATTGAGTTCAAAGCTATAACTATATCTCTATTTTCAGATGTTGGATATAACCAGTCAGATGTAAATGAGATGACAAAAAATTTAGAATTTGTCTTTTCAAAAGCTTTAGATAAGTTACCATTGAATTGTTTTGTTAAATCAAAATAATCCATCGCTCTGGTTATATATAAATAACTATTTGCATCAAATCTATCTACAAAAACAGAGCCTTGATATCTTAGGTAGCTTTCTATTTGAAAATCAGCATCAAAACCAAATTTTAAATCATCTCTTTCTTGAAGCTTTCTTCCAAATTTTTCCTGTAAACCTTTTTTTGACAAATAAGTGATATGAGCAGCCATCCTCGCAACAGCGAGCCCTTTATCAGGAACTTTTTTATTCTCCACATAAAACCCGTCCATCCAATTATGGTCAGCCATAATTGACTGCCTTCCTAATTCATTTAATGCAATATTTTGAGCAGAATGACTTGCAGTACACGCAATTGGAATTGCAGTATGTGATTTTTCGGGAAAATTTGAGACAAATTGAAGTACCTGCATTCCGCCCATAGAACCACCAATGACAGAAAATAACTTGTTAATTTTAAAAAAATCTAAGAGGTTATACTGAGCATTAACCATATCATTAATAGTTATTACTGGAAAATTTGTTCCAAAGGGTTTACCGTTATCACCTATATTGCTTGGACCATATGAGCCCATACATCCACCAATAACATTTGCACAAATCACAAAAAATTTATTAGTATCAATTGCTTTACCTGGCCCAAGAGCATAATTCCACCATCCCTCTTTATTTGTAATTGGGTTTGTACCAGAAGCAAATTGGTCACCTGTTAAAGCATGAAAAACAAGAATTGCATTATCTTTTCTATCATTTAATTTTCCATAAGTTTCATAAGCCAATGGAAAATCTTTGATAGTCTTACCACAATCGAGTTTTAGTGGTTTTTCTACTATAATTTTTTTTACTTTATCAATTTTATTCATTTTTAATATTTGTGAATTGAGAGAGAAAAAAAACTTATTTAGCGGTTTTTTTATCGCGCTCGCAATTCAGTTAAATCAGCGCCCTTTTTATGTACTAAATGATTTTTGTTATGTCAATTTTAAAAAAATATACCTAATTTTGCTATTAAATTTTGTTAATTTATTTATAAGGTTGAATTTATAATTATGAAACAGCTAAAATTTAGAAAAATTGATATAGAAACGTATAAACCCGGAAAATCAAGGATTAGAAATATAAAAAATTTGATCAAACTTTCGGCGAATGAATCTGCATTGGGTTTTAGTTCAAAAATTAAAAAAAATAGTTTCAATAACAAAAAAATAGATAAGTATCCAGATGGTAAATGTAAAATTTTAAGAAAACAAATTTCAAAGACATATAATTGTGACTTTAATAAAATTATTTGTGGATCTGGATCTGATGAAATAATTCAAATGCTTTGCCAATTATTTTTAAACAAAAATGATGAGGTAATAGTTCCAGAATTTAGTTTTTTAATGTACAGAATATATTCAAAAATAGTTGGAGCAAAAGTAGTATTTTCAAAAGAAGAAAATTTTAAAGTTTCAGTGAAAAATATTCTTTCCAAGACAACAAATAAAACTAAAATGGTTTTCATCGCAAACCCCAATAATCCAACTGGAACTTATATTACGATTAAAGAAATTAAATACTTAAGAAAAAAATTAAATAACAAAATCTTATTGGTAATTGATGATGCTTATTTCGAATATATGAAAAATAAAGACTACCAAAATGGATTAAATTTATTCAAGAACAGTAAAAATGTTTTTATCTTAAGAACTTTTTCAAAGATATACGGCCTTGCTTCAATGAGGGTCGGTTGGGGTTATGGACCAAAAAATATAATTAATGAACTTTTCAAGATAAAGCCACCATTTAACGTTAATAAATTGGCACAACTTTATGCAACAGAGGCATTGAAAGATAAAAAATTTATAATTAAATCAATAAAACATAATTTATACTGGTCAAAAAAACTAAAAAAATTTTTTGAAAGTAAAAAAATCATTTCAAATTCACCGGGTCCAAATTTCTTCTTACTTAATTTTGATTTTTGTAAACTATCTGCTAATTATGTTTTAAAAAAATTAGAAAAAAAAGGTATTATTTTGAGAGATATGAAAATTTATAATATGAAAAATAAACTAAGAGTTAGCATAGGTTCAAGTAGAGAAAATGCACTTTTTATAAAAACTCTCAATAAAATAATATAATGATAAATAATCTTTTAATAATTGGTTGTGGGCTAATCGGGTCATCAATTCTCAGAGCATCATCAAAAAATAAGATTGCGAAAAATATTTTTGTCAAAGAAAAATCTATTACCAATATTAAAAAATTAAAAAAGATAAAAAGTAAGTTTAAAATTGTCGAAAACTTTAAAAATATAATCTCTGATATGGATCTTATAATAATTGCAACCCACCTGTCAGAATATGAAAAAATTATTGGAAGTATTAATAAAAAATTAAGCCATAAAACAATTCTTACTGATGTTGGATCATCAAAAGAAAATAATTATAAAATTGCAAAAAAAAAATTAAAGAGAGAAATATCATGGATATCTAGCCATCCAATCTCTGGTTCAGAGGTAAGTGGTCCAGAACATGGTGATGCAAATTTATTTAATGATAGGTGGTGTATACTTATTAAAGAAAAAAAAACTGATAAAAATAAATTAAAAGTCTTATCTAAATTCTGGAAAAAGCTTGGTTCAAAAGTTGTTATTATGGATGCAAAAAAGCATGACATAATATTTTCACTAACAAGTCATTTACCCCATCTTATTGCTTATAATTTAATCCAGACCGCTACAGAATTTGAAAAAAGAAAGAGATACAATTTATTAAACTTTAGCGCTGGTGGACTTAGGGATTTCTCTAGAATAGCCGCATCTAACGAGATAATGTGGAGAGACATATTTTTTAGTAACAAAAAAAATATATCTCAAGTTATAGATTTATTTATAAAAAATTTAAAATCGTTTAAACGTAATATTCGGGCTAATAATAATAAAGTCATTATTAGAAAATTGAAAGACGCAAAAAAAGTTCGTCAAAAAATAATTAAATTAAAACAAGATATTAACAAACCAGATTTTGGAAGAAATTAGGTTTTAAGTAACTTTTCAAGTTGATTTAAATGTTTTTTAAACTTACTTGATCCCTTCAAAGAATCTTTGTAAATAGGTTTTCTAGCCTGCATAAAACTAACAGTTTTAATAGATTTTTTATTTTTATAAAATTCTAAACAATTATCTTGCCAATTCAGACCGCAGTAACTAATTATTTCTTTTATTTTATTTTCTGGATCATTAATTAAATCCTCATAATTTAAGTCAAAAATATTGTCATCAAATTTTTTTTTCCAATAATCCATTAAATTTTTATATAAATGATAAAACTCTGCAATATCTTCGAATGTGTTTGAAAAAAACATACCTCTTTCAAATTCATTTTTAAAGATTGACCAACTACTCTCTAAGGGGTCTCGTTTACAGTGTATAATTTTACAATTCGGAAATAGATATTTTATTATTCCTATCCATCTGAAATTTAAAGGAGCTTTATCAGTTATGATTTTTGATTTTGTTATTTTATTTAAATAATTCAAATATTCTTTTTTAATTAAATTTAAATGTTCATTTATGTCCAGATTTTTATTTTTATTATTAAAAAATCTATCAAGGTAAAATGAGAGTAAACTGATTTCACCACCTCCTTCTACTTCGCTGTGATTTGATATAATTTGTTCAACCATTGATGTTCCTGTTCTTGGCATTCCAAGTATGAATATTACATTCTTCATATTTTCTTTTGAATTGTTATTTAGTTCATTTTTTTCTTGAAAGGAAATTATTTCCTCAAATAATTTTTTATCTTTTTCAATTTGATAATTCGTAATCTCTTTTTTAATGTCATTACCTTTTTTTATATACAAAAAGGATTTATCAAAATCGCCGATATCTTCATAAACTTTTCCTAATGCAAAATATAAATCTTTATAGCTAGATTTATGTAATTCTTTATTTGTCTTACTTTCCATAATTTTAATATGGTTATTTGAAGAATCGTACTTTTCTAACATTGCTAAACCAAAATCAGCTCTGGTAAAGTTCTCGTTTATATCCAATGTTTTGTTATAAAAATGCTTAGCATCTTCAATTCTACCCACTGATTGTAAAAGTGTAGCTAGATTGTAGTTTGTTTCTATTATTTTATCATTGATTTCTAATGCCTTTTTAAAAAAAAGTTCTGCTTTATCAAAATTATTCAATTCAACATATAAATTTCCCAAATTATTTAAAGTATTTATAAATTTTGGATTCAATTTATTTGCTTCAATTAAACACTCCTCTGATTTATTAAAATTTTTTATTTTAAGATAACCCAAACCCAAATTATTCCAAAAATTAAAGTTTTTTTTACCTTTTTTTAACGCTTCTTCTAAAATTAATATTGATTTATTGAATTCACCTTTTGCCTGGTAGGAAAGTGATAATAGATTTATAAATACCTCTTGAGCTGGATATTTTTTTGACATTAAAGTAGCCTCAAAAATAACCTCGTCAAACTTACCAAGATTAAATTTTGTTAATAGAATGTTGAATTTTTCTTGTAAATTCATTTAAATTTTCGTGATTTTTTTTACCTTAAGCTTTGCTGTTTTATATATTCTTTCTATTGTTTCATGTGTATTCATAATTATAACTTTTTTCATAGGCCCATAAGCATGTATTAATTCTTCTGAATTTATACATACTGCCACATGTCCTTTCCAATAAATAATATTACCTTTTTGAAATTTAGTTAGACTTTTTTTACCTTTTTTAGTTTTAATTTGATCTTTTGTATCCCTTGGAAAATATTCATTATTATATTGATAATATAGCTGAATTAAAGCAGAACAATCTATACCTTTGTAAGACTTTCCGCCCCAAACATATTTAATATTATTAAATTTTTTTAAAATTTTGAAAAAATCTCTTTCTTTATGACCTATTTTTTTTAAATATTTTTTTTTGAGCCATCTGTTTTTTTGGAATTCTACAAAGTTCTTTTTAACACTAATTACTTTAATTCTACTATTAAATGGTAAAAAAAATTTCGTTTTGATAAAATTTTTTGATTTATTAATTTTATAAATCCTTGTTTTCAAATTAAAACATTTATGTGTATTTTTTACTACTTTTATGTAATTATTATTTTTTATAAATCCTCTATAGTTATCAAAAGAGGAACTAATTTTGAGCCAATTTGCACTTTTTGATATAATTTTAAAATTTTCTCCATATAAAATTTGTGAGGTTATTTCCGATTTTTCAGAATTAGATTTATAAATATTTTTAGTTATTGCTTGAGAACAGTATTTAGTCATTTAAATTTATTTTATCTTTTATTTTGTAAAGTAAGAACAGTGATGGTATTACCATTAAAGCAGTTATAATAAAAAAAGTTCCCCAATCTCCATTCAACCAATCTACTAAAGCACCCGAGGAAGATGCAAGACTCGTCCTCCCAGCGGTACCAATAGATGCTAAAAGCGCATACTGGGTAGCTGTATAATTTCGATCAACTAAAAGAGATATGAAAGCAACAAAAGCAACAGTTGCAAATGCTGCTGCAACATCATCAAGAATTACGGCTAATGCAAATAGGAAATAAGATTTTTCACTCCAGGCAAGTATTGTAAAAAGAAGGTTTGTCGAAGCCATTAATATCCCAGCAAAAAACATTGACTTTATTACACCTGATCTTATTGCAAACAGGCCTCCTAATAATGTGAAAATGACAGTCGTAACCCATCCAAAAGTTTTTGAATACAATGCAATATCAGATTTAGAAAAACCTATTTCTTTATAAAAAATAACCGACATCCTTCCCAAAAATGCCTCACCTATCTTAAATAAAAAAATAAAACATAAAATACTAAGAGCTATTTTAAAACCATTTTTCTTAAAAAAATTGATTAGTGGTCCAGAAATTGTTGATGAAATCCAAGCTGTAATTCTTACAAGTATATTATTTACTTTTAAACTTTTTATTATCTTTTTATCTAACTGGTTTTGATTATTCTTTTTTGAATTAAAATCTTTTTCTTTTATAAAAAGAAGCCCGATATTAAATAATATCACTATTAAACCAAGACCAACAAAGGACATTTGCCAGTAGTTAATGATACCTAGATTTTCAAAATATTCTGCTAAATTTAAAGCTATCACACCTCCAAGTTTGTAACCTGTCCACCAACCCACTACCGCAACAGCAGCACCAGCTGCCATTAATTCTTTCTCATTTTTTGAAATTTGTTCAATTCTTAGAGCATCTACTGTTATATCTTGAGTTGAGGAGGCAATGGCAATTACTAAGCCAATTCCAATAACGAAGGTTAAGTTGTAAGTTGGATCTATTAAACTCCAGAGAAGTAAACAAATCAAAATCATTGTTTGCATCAAAAATATCCAAGATTTTCTATGTCCGATTTTTTTTGTTAAGAATGGAATATATATTCGATCAATTAAAGGAGCCCAGAGATAATTAAAAGCATAAACGGCAAAAATTAAGCCCGCCCATCCAATGGTTGTTCTTGATAGGCCATCTTCTTTTAACCATAAGCTCAAGCTACTTCCAATAATTACCCAAGGAAATCCACTTATCGCACCAAGAAGTAAAATTTTAATCATTCTCTTTTCAAAATAATAGGTAAAAAGATCTGAAAATTTTTTATGCTTTTTAAAAGTGATCATTTTTTCCAAAATGAAGGAAGAAATAGAATTAAAATCGCGAATAATTCCAATCTTCCTAATATCATTCCTATACTTAATACCCATTTAGATAAATCTGGTAAACTTGAAAAATTACCATTAGATCCTATTACAGAACCCAATCCTGGACCAACATTTGATATTGAAGTTGCTGCTCCAGAAATTGAGGTAATAAAATCAAGCCCAGTTAAAGATAATAATGCTGTTATTATAAAAAAAATTATAATGTACAAAAAAATAAAAGAAATTATTGATGCTAAAAACTTATCGTTTACAGTGCTATTTTCATATTTAATAACAAATATACCTCTTGGATAAATAAATTTTTTCAATTGATTAACAACAAATTTATAAAGTATTTGAACTCTGAAAATTTTTATACCACACGTAGTTGATCCAGCGCACCCACCAATAAACATTAAAATTAAAAAATATAGAAGTGGGAAACTTCCCCATTTATCATAATTTCCAGATACATAACCTGTTCCTGTTAATATAGATACAATATTAAAAATAATTGATCGAAAGTCTAAGAATACTACTTTCCCATTTTTTAAAAATAAATAAAGAAATAAGATTAAAATAGATATTAAAATTAATTTTAAAAAAGTCTGAATTTGGGTGTCATTGATAAATATTTTTCGATTTCCATTAATAAATTTCACGTAAGCAATAAATGGAATACTACCCATTAAAATAAAAATAATTGAAGTAAATTCAATTTTAGCACTATTAAAATGACCAATAGATTGGTTGTAATTTGAAAAACCACCAGTCGCTATGGTTGTCATCGAGTGAGTAATACTGTCAAAAATATTCATTCCAAATATCTTATAAGAAAAGCTACAAGCAAACGTTAAACCTAAATAAATCAGAATAAGTTTTATCGATATTTCTTTAGAAGATGGCAAAATTTCATTTGAGGAGTCTGTATTAAGAACTTTAAATAATAGCATTCCACCAACGTTCATTATTGGCATAAGAGTTATTGCCATAACGATTATACCTATCCCTCCTAACCACTGAAGTATAGCTCTCCAAAGCAATATACTTTTTGGTGCACTTTCAAGATTTGCAATTATAGTTGAGCCTGTCGTAGTTATACCTGACATACTTTCAAAAAATGAGTCTGTAAAAGATAAGTCTAAACTTGAAAAAAAAATTGGAAGTGATCCAAAAATTGCAACTGTAATCCAAGATAAAGAGGTAAGTAAAAAAGCTTGTTGCAGGTCCAGTTTTTTATCGTAATCTAAATTTGTAATAATAAAAAGTGTCCCAAATATAATGGTGATAATTAAGGCTAGGATAAATGATGAGTCAAATTCACCAAATATAAATTGTACAGTTATTGGAATAATCATAAAAATTCCAAGTATTATCTGTAAAATACCTAGTGTAAAAAAAACTGTTTTATAATTGGACATTTTGTTTGAACATTATTTTATGGTAAATAAATTTCAACATTATAAAAATTAATAAAAGTACTAAATATACGAAATTTAAGATTGTTTGTGATAGATAAAGAAAATTTAGAAAAAACTGCAGCATGGCCTTTTCTTGAGGCTAAAAAAATCCTTAGAGAAAGAAAAGCATATATAGAGAAAAAAGGGAAAATTATTTTACAAACCGGGTATGGCCCAAGCGGCTTACCACATATTGGAACTTTTGGGGAAGTTGCCAGAACCTCTATGGTGGTAAATGCCCTTGATAAAATTACCGAAATACCAAAAGAAATAATTACATTTTCTGATGATATGGATGGATTAAGAAAAATACCAGACAATATACCTAATATAAAAATTTTAGAAGATAATTTGCATAAACCATTAACTAGTGTTCCCGATCCTTTTCAAAAATATAAAAGTTTTGGGGAACATAACAATGAATTATTAAAAAAATTTTTAAACGAATTTAATTTTAAATATACATTTAAAAGTTCAACTGAACTTTATAGAAATGGAATTTTTAACGAAACCTTAAAATTAATTTTAAAAAATTATGATGGCATCATGTCAATTATTTTACCAACATTAGGAAAGGAGAGACAAAAAACCT
>CACCHS010000023.1 GCA_902545825.1 uncultured Pelagibacteraceae bacterium | reverse complement strand
GAAAAAAAAATTATAGGAAAACCGAAAATATGTTTTATATGTGGTCCATCTGATCTACCTACAACATAAGCATAGCTAAAAATTGAAATAAAACATAAGAACATTATTAAAAATTTAAAATTTGGGTAGTATTTGTCATTAACTTTTAAAAATAAATTAATTGTAAAAATGGATATAAAAATGATTGATAATAAAGTTTTAGTTGCCCTCGATGAATCAGGGTGATCACTAAATGGTGTTGGATGAATGATCCCGTGAATGTAGCTCACATATTTATAAATTGAAAAAGTATTATCAATAAAATGCTTAAATTCTGAACCTAAATAAAAATAAAATAATAACCACCAAATGAATATTGATGACAATAAAATAATAAAACTTTTTAAATCTTTTCTTATTAGAAGGAAAATTAAAAAACTTATTAAAATTAAGTTCATAACTAGTCCTCTATCAATACCCCAAAGTAATGTGCTTATACTCAAGAAACCAAACATTAAAAGAATTGGGATATGTAATTTTTTATTTTCAAAAAAAAATGAAAATAATACGAGTGAAAATATTATTGGAATTTCTCTTGCAACAAGATGGTCTACACTTGCAATATTGTAATCAATGACTGATAAAAAAATTAATGAATTTAAAATAAAAAATATATTTTTATAAAATTCCTCTACTTTTAAAAATTTTGTAATTCTTAAAGATAAAAATATGAGTAAAAACTTTAAGGAAAAAATTAAAAATATATCTGTTATTCTTTTTAAACCAATTGTCTGTGAGTCAAATATATGCCATAGAATTTTAGCACTTATAGTCTCATAAAATATTCCTTGAGTTACATAAGAACCAGACCATAAAGATCCATCTTTTGAACTTTTAAATGCTGAACTTAATTGCTGACCTTCATGCATTAAATCTAAATTATGTAATTGAAATTGAGCTGATAAAAATTCGAAAATAATTAATAAGGTCAATATAAAAAATATTAAAAGCAATGAATTATTTTTCTTTGGTTGAATTTTTGAGTAATTATTTAAATTGAAAATAATATTTTTATAATTTTGCTTTTTAAAAAAAACTTGTGAAAAAAAAGAGACAATTGGTAAAAATATAAAAGCCAAGTATCTGAGAATATCGTTTATTGGATTAAATTTTTTATCAGAATATTCTCCAACTATCATATTATCATTAAATGGTATTGTAATTTTTTCCCAGATAAATGTTCCAAATAAAATTGATAAAACTATTAATATGCCAAATATTAAATTAAATGAATAATTTTTCATAATGATTGATTTGACAAATATAAAAATTTAATTGTTTTGTAAGGAATTCGATAGCCAGGAAATGAATTTACATCAGCAGATAACAGTGTTGGAGGACTCCAACCAAATGCAAAAACTAAAAAAAATATTATTAAAATACTTTTTGGATTGATTTTAAGCATTTTTTGAAAATTATTTACCATTTTAAAAGTTTTATCTTCAATTAACCTGAAATTAATTTTTATTAAACCGTTTTTAAATAAGTAAAAAAAGAATAATATTGATGAAACGTAAGTTATATTAACTGCTCTACCCCAATCTATAAACATTAACCAATGGATTGGCACAAAAATATTTAAAATTACAAAAATTAAAGCTAGTTTTTTAAATTTAAATATTTTTTTAGTCAGCTCAGAATTTTTAATTAGTAATAATAATGGTGCAAACCCAATTAACATTATCAAAAAATATCTAAATAAATATGTAAAAATACTAAATTCTTTTTCTGTTAATTTACTAATTGTAGCTTTGATATGTACAATCGCCTCTCTCTTTGTATCCATAAGTCCACAGGACATATAACAAGCTTCCCCAAAATTATTCATTAAGGAAGATTTCATAATTTCAAAACCATCTTTAGAGATAATGTGAAATGCACTATAATATGAAACAATAATCGATGGAATAAAAATAAGAAATATTACCATAAAAATTTTAATTAAATTTTTATTTTTCATTTTAATTAAAACTGTAGCTGCGAAGAATGTATAATAAAAAATTGCTGGCTCGTATAAAATAGAAATTAACGGTAAAATAAAAATTATCCATAATATAGAACTTTTTGTCTTACTTTCTTTTGAAGATATATTGTAGAACCAAATATAACCGATAAATAAAAATAATTCTTTTCTTGCTAATACTTCTAATTCAGCAATATGGTAAATTAAAAATATCGGTGTAAACAAACTAAAGAGAATAATTCCATTAAACTTTATTTTTATAAAAAATTTGTAGATTAAAATTAAATATAGCCCATAAAAAAAAATCTGCATCAATAGAATTACAAACCTTAATTTTAAATCAAAAATTTGTGCGATATGAAAAGCTATTTCACCTGGCAAACCTCTTCTTGTAAAACCTCCTTGATAATTAATTATCCATTCTGAAATAGTTGAGTCATTACCCACATCGTGTTTTAGATATAACCAGACAAATGCAAATATTGAGATTGAAATTAGATAGTACTTAAAATAATTTTTATAGTTTTTTTCCATAAATTTATGGTAAGGGAATCTTATCTCCTTGTTTCATAAACTCATAGCCCTTTTTCACAGCTTCTCGTTGTGAAATTTCTAAATACCATCTAGTCAAATTTTTAAATTTTTTTAGACCAATATCATGCCATTTATGCCTAGCTATCCAAGGCCAAGTTGCTATGTCTGCTATTGAATAATTATCTCCTGCTAAAAATTTTGAGTTATAAAGTCTTTCATCTAAATCAGCATATATAGATTTAGTTATTTTAAAATATCGATCTTCTCCAAACTTACTTTTTCCTGGGTTATAATGATGAAACTGATGATGCTGACCGATTATTGGCCCTATATATCCCATTTGAGCCATAAGCCACTGGTTTATTTTTAATTTATCTTTATTTTCATAAAACATTTTACTTTTTTCGGCTAGATAAATTAATATTGCACCTGACTCAAAAATTTTTTCTTCATTTTCATAATCTATGATGACTGGTATTTTGCTAAAAGGGCTGATTTTTCTAAAATCTGGCTTAAATTGCTCACCCTTGCTTAAATCTATTTTAGTAACTTTATAATCAAACTTAATTTCCTCCAACATTATACTTATTTTTTTTCCGTTAGGGGTATCAGCTGTAAATAACTCAATCACTCTTTTTACCAAGTCTCTTTAATATACTTGATGAGGATGTAGTAAATTCAAATCTATATTTTTCATTTGGTCTAGCTAATTTAAAGCATGCTCTAGCTGCTAAAGCTCCCTCGTGAAAACCTGATAAAATTAATTTTAACTTTCCTGGATATGAACAAATATCACCTACTGCATAAATACCCTTTTGATTTGTCTCAAACTTCTCAGTATCTACTTCGATTGTCTTTTTATTCAAATTTAATCCCCAGTTTGCAATTGGTCCAAGTTGCATTATTAGACCAAAAAAACCTAAAATGAAGTCAGTTTTGAGATTTTTTATTTCTTTGTTTTCGTGTTGAATGTCAATGCTATCAAGCTTTCCATTGCCTTTAGGGTTTTTTAATTGATATTTTGTGAATAAATTAATTTTACCCTCTTTTTCAAGCTCATAAACTTTATTTAGTGTAGATTTAGCTCCTCGAAATTCATCACGTCTATGTATAAGATTTACATTTGAATTTGTTGATAACTCTACTGCCCAATCTAAAGCACTATCGCCGCCTCCAAAAATTGATACTGTTTTATCTTTAAAAATATTTTTGTCTTTAATTGAATAAAAAATTGACTTTCCCTCATATTGTTCACACTCTTTTGGTGTAAATTTTCTAGGTTCAAATGATCCTACTCCACCTGCAATAATAACATTTGGTGTAGAAAAAATAGTTCCATTATTCGTTTTTACCTGCCATTGACCTTTTTCATTTTTCACTTCTTCAACTCTCTCGTTTAGATGAAACTTCACGTCAAAAGGTTTAAGTTGATTTATCAAATTTTTAGTTAATTCTTCACCAGTGCATTCTGGAACTGCTGGTATATCATAAATAGGCTTGTCTGGATAAAGCTCAATACACTGACCACCAATTTTATCTAAGTTATCTACAACTTCACATTTAAGACCAATTATATTTAATTGATGTGCAGTGAACAAACCGGTTGGGCCTGCTCCAATAATTAATGCATCAGTCTTAATCATTGTTTTTTTGGAAGATCTACTACCAGTCCATCAATTTCATCAGTAACTGAGATTTGACAGCTTAATCTACTAAATTTATTTGGATCGTATGCCTGATCTAACATATCGTCCTCCCCCTCAGATTTTTCATTAATTTTATTATACCATTCCTCTTTGACATAAACATGGCATGTTGCACAAGCCATACTACCTCCACAATCTGCATCAATTCCGGGTATATTATTTTGTACTGCTCCTTCCATAACTGTTAAACCTTTATCAACTTCAACAGTATGGGATTTACCATTATTTTCTATGTAAGTAATTTTAGGCATTGATCATATTTATAAGGACAAAAAAAAATAGGGCAATATGAAAACATATCGCCCTATTTAAATAACTTCAGTTATTATTATGCTCTTCTAGCTCCTGGCTGAGAAACAGCTGCACTCCAAATTACAAGACCAAATGCGATCTTGTTAATGAAGTCTGCTAAGTTGTAGATCACGTTAAGTGTGTTAGCGTCTACACCACCTGTTAAGTAACCAAATACATAACCTAATGGGTAAATTGCCCAACCTACTGTAACGATCATTCTCATAGCACCAAATGCAGTACTTAATCCTCTGTTACCGCTTTTAGCCGCCATTTTACCAGCTTCACCAGAGAATACTTCATACAAGATGTAGATCCATCCAGCCATACCGATTATGAAACCAAGCATTGCGTTGATGTAACCTGCTTCTCCTAAGTAACCTCCGATTAACATTACTAGAGATCCAATTAATAGTCTCCAGAAGATGTTGCCTGATACTTTTCTCACAGCTGCTAGAATTAAATAAAATTCTATCATCTGTAATGGTACAGTAATTAACCAGTCAATATATCTATATACTGTTGGTGAATCACCTGTTTGAACCCAAACACCTCTCATGTAAACATAGTGAATGAATGCAATACCAGTTACAAGTCCTGCTACTGTTACTGATGTTTTCCATCCAGCAGCTACTGATCCTCTTTCCAAGAAAAAGAATGCTGTAGCAGCTAACATACCCATTGAAATTATCCAAAAAGATATTCCAACGAAGTCATCAGATGCAAGAAGGACTGCCTCTGCGTTTGCTGCACCTGAAAAGCCCAATAGAGCTACAGCTGCTAATGCAAACAATTTAAGTTTTTTCATAAAAAACTCCCTCTTTAGTTAGTTTTTATAGTTTATATAAACTATAGCAGTCTATTAAACTGCCAAAGTTAAGGGGTTAATTACCAAATTAAGTTAGTTTATTGAAGACTTTTTTACCTCTTATTTATGTTGATTTTATTGGCTTTTTGAAATTAAATGCAACTTGTTGCTTAAATATCAAGCAATTAAAGCTATTTTGAATCAATTAAGTAAATTATGAATTTTAAAGAGATTTACGACAGATCAATAAAAAAACCTGACGAATTTTGGCGAGAAGTTGCTGATGATATCTTCTGGTTTAAGAAGCCAACCAAAATTTTAGACAGCTCCAACCCTCCCTTTTATAGATGGTACGAGGATGGTATCACTAATACTTGTTATAATGCTCTGGACTTGCACATTCAAAATGGTTTGGGAGATAAAACTGCATTAATTTACGATAGTCCAATCACAGGGAACAAGTCAAAGTTCACTTTTAAAGAATTAAAAAATAAAGTTTCCAAGTTTGCAGGTGCTCTTAAAAATCAAGGGATCGCTAAAGGCGATCGGGTAGTTATATATATGCCAATGGTTCCAGAAGCAGTGGTAGCAATGTTAGCTTGTGGTAGAATTGGAGCAATACACTCAGTAGTTTTTGGAGGATTTGCCTCAAACGAATTGGCAAGTCGTATTGATGATAGTAAAGCAAAAATATTGGTTACCGCTTCATGTGGTTTTGAGCCCGGAAGAACCGTTGAATACAGACCATTAGTTGATGGAGCGCTCAAATTAGCTAAACATAAATTAGATAAAGTTATTTTTTATCAAAGAAAAGATCACGAGGTTAAATTAAATGCACCGTTGGAAATTAGTTGGGATGAAAGTCTTCAGAATGCAAAAGATACAGATTGTGAAGAGATGAACTCAAATGATTATGCTTATATTCTTTATACATCAGGGACGACAGGTGTTCCAAAGGGTATAGTTAGAGATATTGGTGGCCATATCGTAGCTCTTAAGTGGACTATGAAAAATATTTATAACATAGATCAAGAAGATGTTTGGTGGTCAGCAAGTGACATTGGATGGATTGTTGGACATTCTTATATAGTTTATGCACCATTGTTTAAAGGATGTACCACTTTATTGTTTGAGGGTAAACCTGTTGGAACTCCTGATGCTGGAGTTTTCTGGAGAGTGATTTCTGATTATAAAATTAAATCTTTATTCACTGCACCAACAGCCTTTAGAGCAATTAAAAAAGAGGATCCAGATGGAAAATTTTTTTCTAAATATGATTTAAGCTCTTTTAGATCGTTATTTTTAGCTGGAGAGAGAGCAGACCCAGATACAATTAAATGGGCAGAAAATTTATTAAAAGTACCAGTTATTGATCACTGGTGGCAAACAGAAACTAGTTGGGCTATTAGTTCAAATTGTACTGGTATTGAAATGATGAAAACAAAATATGGTTCTGCTTGCAAAGCAGTACCGGGTTATGATGTAAGAGTAATTAAACAAGATCAAACAATTGCCAAACCAAACGAAATGGGAGATATAGTTGTTAAACTTCCGCTACCACCTGGTACATTTCCAACTTTATGGAATGCAGATAAGCGATACGAAGATAATTATATGTCTAATTATGAAGGATACTACCAAACATATGATGCTGGTCATATTGATGAAGATGGTTACATTTGGATTATGTCACGTACTGATGATATTATAAATGTTGCTGGTCATAGACTTTCTACTGGTGCGATTGAAGAAGTTTTATCAGAACATAAATCTGTTGCGGAATGTGCTGTGATTGGAATTGCAGATAAACTTAAAGGACAATTACCAATAGGTTTATTAACTTTAAAGGCAGGAGTTAATCAAGATAATGAGATTATCTCGAAAGAATGTATAAAAATGGTAAGAGATAAAATTGGTCCAGTTGCTGCATTTAAATTAGCAATAGTCGTAAAAAGACTTCCTAAAACAAGGTCAGGTAAAATATTAAGAGGAACAGTAAGAAAAATTGCTGATAAAGAGGAATATAAAATGCCAGCAACAATTGATGATCCAAAAATTTTAGATGAAATTAAAGAAGAATTAATCAAAAATAATATTTTAAAGTGAAGTAACTCAATTGAAATTCAGAACTCTTACAAATATTTTATGGCTACTAAAAAACCATAGACTAATTAAAAATTGGAAAAAACGAAATTTCACACCCCCTTCACCTGAATTTATCAAGCATCAAATCATTAAAAATAATAATATAGAAGAGTCTGCATGGATAGAAACTGGAACTTATTATGGTGAAACAACTAAAATTTTATCAAGAATTTCAAGTAAAGTAATCTCTATTGAAGCAGATCAAGATTTATATAACCTTGCAAAAAAGACTTTTTCTACTTTTAAAAATATAGATTTAATATTTGGAAAAAGTGAAGATAAGCTACCCGAGGCCTTAGAAAAAATAAAAAGTTATAAAAATATTTGTTTTTATTTTGATGCACATCTTTGTCATGATCATATAAAGAATATAAAAACTTTTGGTGAAGAAAAAAATGCAACTCCAATAAAAAAAGAGCTTAAATTTATTGAAGATCAAAAAGACAAATTTAATCAAATAAATATCTTAATAGATGATATAAGACTTTTTAATAACAAATTTCAAAACTATCCAAAAAAAGATTATTTAGTTAATTGGTGTAATGATAATAATTTTAATTGGGAAATAGAACAGGATATTTTTATTTGTAAAAAAATTTAATGATAAAAACGTATATTTTTTTAATATTGGCAATATTTTTTGAAGTAGCGGGCACTATGCTATTACCGGTTACTTCAAACTTTACTAAATTCTTACCAACATCGATTCTCACTGTATGTTACTTGTCTGCATTTTATCTATTAACATTTGTTGTGAATAAATTGCCTATTGCAATTGTCTACGCTACATGGAGTGGCTTAGGAGTTTTTACCATAGCAATTTTAGGTTATATTTTTTTTAAACAAACTTTAAGTTGGCAAGCAATTTTAGGTTTATTCTTAATCGTTCTGGGAGTTGTACTGGTAAATAGTTTTACTATAAAAATTAATTAAATATTAAAGGTTTTCCATCCGGTTGTCCCAAAATTTTACCCTCTTTCATTTTTATTTTTCCAGCTATAATAGTTGCAACAGGGGTTCCTTTAAATTCAACATTGTTAAATGGGGACCATTTACACTTACTCTCTATATTCTCATTTTTAATAGTAATTTTCTTATTCATATCTATAATAGTGAAGTCAGCATCATATTTTTCTTTTATAAATCCTTTACTTTTAATTCCAAAAATTTTTACTGGATTCTCACAAACAAAACTTATCAACTGATTTATTGACAACTTTCCTGAATTAACATGGTCTAACATAACTGGCATCAAAGTCTGAACACCCGGCATACCTGAGGGTGAATTTGGATATTCTTTTTCTTTATTTTTTTTTAAATGAGGTGCGTGATCTGAGCCAATAGTGTCATTAAGATTATTTTTTACTGCGTACCATAATCTATCATAATGCGATTTGTCTCTTATGGGTGGATTCATTTGAGCATACGTTCCAAGTTTATTATAACAGTCTGGCGCATAAATTGTTAAGTGCTGTGGAGTAATTTCAAAAGTGATATTACCTTTGTGTTGTGATAAAAAATCAATTTCTTCCTTTGTTGTTATGTGAAGCACGTGAGCTTTTTTATTATACTTTTCAGCAATCCTTACAATTCGTCTAGTAGAGGACATCGCACATTCAACACTTCTCCAAATTGGATGGGAGTGCACATCGCCATTTTTAATTAATTTTTTATTAATATTTAAAATTTCCTCATCCTCAGAGTGGACTGCTACAACTTTTGAGCTATTCTTAAAAACTTTTTCAATATCCTTTTCATCTGCAACTAATAAGTTACCTGTTGAGGAGCCTGCAAAAAGTTTGATACCACAACAACCTTCTAATTTTTTTAAATTAGCTAGATCTTCCGCATTATCTGCAGTTGCACCAAAATAAAAAGCATAATTGCAGTACATTCTGTTCTTTGCAAGATCTAGTTTTCTTTGAAATTCTTTTATATTAGAAGTTGGTGGATTAGTATTAGGCATTTCAAATACAGTTGTTATACCTCCAGCTATCGCAGCTCTACTTCCAGAATGTAAGTCTTCGGTATCTGTTGAACCTGGTTCTCTAAAATGAGTTTGTGTATCAATACACCCTGGCAAAACGAGATAATTCTTTGCATCATAAACTTCCTTACTCTCCTCTGAAATTTTGCCAATTTTTAATATTTTGCCATTTTTGACTGCAATATCTTGTTCTTTTATCTTTCCGTTAATGAAACAAGATCCGTTTTTTATTATAAGGTCTAACATTATTAAAAAAAGTAATTATATTAAAAAAATCTAATTATCAATTATGAATATTAAAGATATCTACACTCTGGAAGATAGAGGGATGATTTATATAAATGGCCCAGATACAAAAAAATTCCTTCAAAATATAGTTACAAACAATATTGAAAAAATTAATGATGAAACTACTATTTTTTCCTCCTTGCTAACGCCTCAGGGGAAATATCTATTTGATTTCATAATAACAAAGCATAAAAATGGTTATTTTTTAGATTGTCAAAAAAGTCAAGCAACAGAATTATTTGAAAAATTAAGTTTATATAGGCTAAAATCAAAAGTTGAAATTTTAAATCTAAGTAATGAATTTGTTGTCGCCGTACTAAGCCAGGATAAATTTTTAAATCTTAATAATGCAATTGATAAGGAAGGATATACTCTCAAATTTAGAGAGGATCCTTTATTTCTTGACCCAAGAAATAAAAAACTTGGCGCAAGATTGATAATAAATTTAGAAAAACTTTATTTGTCTATAAAAAAACTAAATTTAAAACCAGCTGAACCCAAAAATTATTACAAACTAAGTCATGAATTAGGAATTCCGCAGATAGATTGTACAAATTTAAAAGATAAAGTGTTTGGTATTGAATGTAATTTTGAAGAACTTAATGGAATTGATTTTAAAAAAGGTTGTTATGTTGGCCAAGAAAATACTGCAAGAATTAAACTAAAAAACAAACTTTCTAAAAGACTTCTTCCCTTTAAGGTAGTAAATGGAAAAATTGAAATTAATGAAGATATATTTTTTGATAATGAAAATATAGGTAAAATTTTAATAGGAAATGATTTTCCATTTGGGTTGATAAAAATGAAAAATAATAATTTCAATTTTTTAAAAAATTATAAGTCAAAAAATGCTACATTAAAGTTTTTAAAACCTGACTGGTTGGTAGATTAATTTATAATTTTAATCGCTGCTTGAGATGTGTCTATTGAAAAAGATATAAATTTATATTCTTTTTCATCAAAAACCTCAGTTAATGCTTTATATTCCCCGACATCCCATCCCTCAAAATTATAAAGCTCATCAAATAAAATAATTGCTCCATTTATGAGATTGGGCTTTATTGTTTCTAATACAAATTTCGTAGTTTCATAAGTATCAACATCCATATGAACAAAGTTTATTTTAGGTTTTTTTTCGTTAATAAAATTAGGAAGTGTTTTATGTATCCATCCTGATATTGGAATAACATTTTCATTTAACTTTGGTATTTTTTTTTTTAGATCGAAAGTTCCTTTAGTGACAGTTGTACCCAACCAGTCCTCCCTAAGTCCCTCAAATGAATCGAAACCATAAATATTTTTATTTATTTTTTGTGAAAAAAAATTTATTGAAGTTCCACTAAAAACCCCAAATTCTAAATAGAAATTACTTGGATCTTTGTCATTTTCATTTGCCAAATTTATTGCATGATGCCTTATATTTTCTGAATTTAACAACACAGAAGTTTTAAAATATTTTTTAAAATGCTCATAACAGTTTTTTATTTGCTCATCTTTGTACATATCATAAACTGAGGGACTTAGTTTATAGTTCGGATAAGCGTATTTTTTAAATGCATTAAACGCTTTTCTTAACATTTTAAATATAGGCATCAAATAAGCCCTTCTTTTTCTCTTAAAATTAAACATACTTTTTTTTAGAATAAATTTCTATTTTCTTTATACCAATTTATAGTTTTATTAAGCGCTTTATTTATAGTTATACTTTGTTTCCATCCTAATTCTTTTCGTATTTTATTATCATTAAGCTTTTGGAGTTTTAATTCTTTTTTTGATTTATTCAAAATTATTGGCTTTAAATCCCTTCTATTCATCAAAGTTAAAATCATATTTACTAGTTTAATTACTGACAAATTATCTTTTGAACCAACATTATAAATTAGAGTTTTAGAATTCTTATTTTTTAATTTATTCATTATCATAAAGTATGCTTTTACCGCGTCATCAACGTAAAGATAATCTCTTATTAATTTTCCCGAGGATCTTATTTTTAATCTTTGATTTTTCATAGTTGATAAAATCGTTTCTGGAATTATTCTATTTTTATTAAAGTCACCTGGGCCAAATAAATTTCCACATCTTACAATGGCAACTTTTAAGTTATATACTTTGCTATATGACTGACATATCAAATCTGAGCATGTCTTAGATAAATCATATGGATAAATTGAGTTTAGATTATCATTTTCTAAGTAATTTCTTTTTTTTATTTCACCATAAGCCTTATCAGATGAGCTATAAATTAATAAGATTGAGGGATTTATTTGTCGAATACATTCGAGAATATTAATTGTACCCA
>CACCHS010000022.1 GCA_902545825.1 uncultured Pelagibacteraceae bacterium | reverse complement strand
AACCATCTTCAACACAAATCTCTTTTACGATACCGTCAAAAGGAGATGGAACATGGTTCATAGTTTTCATCGCCTCTACTATCATAACGGTATCACCCTTTTTGATTTTTTTTCCAACCTCTGTAAACTTTTTACCCCCTGGCTCAGGTGCTAAATATGCTGTTCCAATAATTGGAGATTTGACGTGATTTCCAGATGATATTTTTGAAGATATGTTTTCATCCTTATTTTTATTAGTTTGAATATTTTGTATAGGAGCACTTATTTTACTACTCTTAGAAACTTTAATTCGTGTGTCTTTATTTGAATATTCAAGTTCAGTTAAATTAAATTCATCAAGATAACCTGTTAACTCTTTTATTAATTTTTTATCAATTTTCATTTTTTAAAATTTTATGTAATGCAATTATGGCCAAAATATATCCTTCGGTGCCTAATCCAAAAATTCCTCCTTTTACAACTCCACTTATCAAAGATTTTTGTCTAAATTCCTCTCTTTTGTAAATATTTGATATATGTAATTCTAAACTGGGTTTCTTGAAAAGCTCTAAAGCATCTCTTATAGCCACCGATGTATGTGTGAAACCTGCGGCGTTAATTATTATACCCTCATATTTATTTCTCGCATCTTGAATAAAACTTACAATTTCTCCTTCAATATTTGATTGTACAATCTCTACAATTATATCTAATTCTTTAGATTTTTTTTGACATTCATTTTTCAAATCATCGAAAGTTTTTGATCCATATTGTGATTGTTCTCTCTCACCTAATAGATTAAGATTTGGACCATTAATAATTAAAATTCTAGAAGTCATAAAATATTTATATAAAATATGAAAAAAATAAACAAAGTAAAAATAAATATAAACGGTAAAAAAAGGTCAATTAGTAGTAAAATGAGTTTAAAATCTCTTTTAAATAATAATAAAATCCCAATAAATAAGGTAGCTATAGAAATTAATGAGGAGATAATTAATAAAAAAAAAATTAGTAAAATAAAACTTAAAAATGGAGATAAAATTGAGATAGTTCATTTTATTGGAGGGGGTTAAAAAATGGATGATAGTTTTAAAATTTCAGAAAAAAGATTTCAATCAAGATTAATAGTTGGCACTGGAAAGTATAAAAATTTTCGTGAGTGTTCGAAAGCTATTAAAGCATCAGGAGCTCAAATTGTAACTGTTGCAGTAAGAAGAGTGAATATATCCGATAAAAAAAAACCTTTACTGATGGATTACATTGATCCAAAAAAAATAACTTATTTACCAAATACAGCTGGATGTTTTACATCAAATGAAGCTCTTAGAACTCTAAGATTAGCCAGGGAAATTGGAGGATGGAAATTAGTAAAACTAGAAGTTTTAGGTGATAAAAAAACTTTATTTCCAGATATGATAGAAACTTTAAAATCGACGGAGATTTTGACAAAAGAGGGCTTTAAAGTGATGGTTTACTGTTCCGATGATCCTTTAATGGCCAAAAGATTAGAGAATGTAGGTGCTGTAGCAATTATGCCGCTAGCAGCCCCTATAGGTTCAGGTCTAGGAATATTAAACGAGGTAAATATTAAAATTATGAGAGAAAAAACAAAATTGCCATTAATTATAGATGCAGGCTTAGGACAAGCATCTGATGCATCTATTGCAATGGAGTTAGGTTGTGATGGAGTATTAATTAATACGGCGATTGCAATGGCAAAAAATCCCATTCAAATGGCAGAGGCAATGAAATATTCAGTTATAGCTGGTAGAAAATCATACCTTTCTGGTAGGATTAAAAAAATACTTTATGGTAAGGCATCCAGTCCAAAAAAAGGTTTAATTTAATTTTTTTTTAAAAATTTCTTTTTATAAAATTTTTTTCTTTTAAATTTATTTTGAGGTCTTGGGTTTTTTGTTTTTTTCTTATTATCTTCCTCTATTTTATTTGAAATTTCTAGCTTGGATATATTTTCTAAGGTATTAATTATTTTTTTACTCTTATTTTTAAGCTGTATAATATAATCAGGTATAATTAGTTGGTTATTTGGTAAAAGATTTATTTTTACCTTATATTTCTTTTCAACATATTTAAGATTATCTTTTAAATTATTTTCAATATAATTACATACTTGTTCGCATAATTTAAGATCAATAATCTTTGCTTTGGCATCAATAATTTGTATCTCTAGTAATTTTATTATTTTTAATGCAAATGTCTCATTGGTTAATGAAATTTTCCATTTAATTGAGCTTTCTCTCAATCTTTGCCTTGACATTTCCAGCAAGCCGAATGAACTTATTCTGCCTATTTGGATCCTTGCTCTGTCATTCCTACATTTTTCTTTTAACCTTCTTTCTACAAGTCTTCTATTACCGAAGTTCATCATATCTATAAAATCAATTATTATTAAACCAGATAAGTCTCTAATTTTTATTTGTCTAGCTATTTCCTCTGCTGCCTCTAAATTAGTATCAAGAGCAGTGCTCTCAACATTTTTTTGTTTTATTGATTTCCCAGAGTTAATATCAATGGAAACAAGAGCTTCGGTTGGGTTAATTTCAAGATATCCGCCAGAACTAAGTTTTACTTGAGTTTCAAATATTTCATTCAATTTATTTTCAATTTGTTCCTTAATAAATAAAGGTATTTTATCTCTATACTTTTTAATTTTTTTTACATGCGATGGCATAATTAATTTCATAAAACTTTTTGCTTTTTGATATCCATCATTACCCTCTATTATAATACTTTGTGTGGTTTCGTCATAAATGTCCCTTAGTGTTCTTTTAATTATTTCACTTTCTTTATGAATTAAAGCTGGTGCAATAGAATTCATCGCATTTTCTTTAATTGTTTCCCAGACCTTAATAAGATTTTCAAGATCCCCCTCTATTTCATTTTTTGTTTTATTTGCACCTGCTGTCCTAACAATAATACCCATCTCTTTAGGAATAATTATTTGATTTAAGATATTTCTTATTTTTTTTCTATCAGCAGGATTAAATATTTTTCTAGATATTCCTCCTCCTTTAGGAGTATTTGGCATTAAAACAATGTATTTACCAGCAATTGATATAAAAGTGCTTAAGGCAGCACCTTTGAAACCTCTTTCATCTTTTAAAACTTGAACAAGAATCACTTGATTTGGTTTTATTACTTCTTGAATTTTATATCTTTTTATTGGATATTTTTTTTGTGGTATATTTTCATTTATAGAATTATCACTTGAATTTTTTTCTACAGGATCATTTAATTCAACAACATTTTGATCAATACTTTTCTCCTCTTCTTTCTCGCTTTCTTTGATTAGTTCCTCTCTAGCTCTTTCCTCTTCCTCCTTAATTTTTTCTAGGTCGCTTTTTGGTATTTGATAGTAGTCAGATTGAATATCATTAAAAGATAAAAAACCATGTCTTTCTTTTCCAAAATCTATAAATGCTGCTTGAAGAGATGGCTCTACTCTACTTACTTTTCCTAAGTATATATTATTTTTTACTAAGGTGTTTTTTAAGCTTTCGTATTCGTAATCTTCAATGTTACCATTTGATTTAAGAACAACCCTAGTTTCATTTGGATGCGAGGCATCAATGTATAAATTTTTTTCCATAATTTTTTGATTATTTTGATCATTTTTATTTTTAGTTTAAAAATTCTGTGCCTTAACATTAACAAATTTGATAAATAAATAAACTAAAATGAGCATATTATTGAAAAAGATATTAGTTTTAGCAATCAGTGGAATTTTGGTATTAGCTATTTTATCAATATCAATTTTATGGGCTTTTTCTAACAATCTCCCTGATTATAAATTTTTAAAAAATTATAAGGCCCCAGTATCCAGCAAAGTTTATTCAGGTGACGGTGAGCTCGTAAGTGATTTTTCAACAGAGAAGAGAATTTTTGTTCCATATAAGGCAATACCGGAAAAAATTATAAACTCCTTTCTATCTGCTGAAGATAAAAATTTTTTTAATCATCCAGGCGTAGATGCAAAAGGAGTTTTAAGAGCAATAATAAACAATATTTCTAATGTCTTAAGTTCAAAAAGGTTAGAGGGTGCCTCAACAATAACTCAACAAGTGGCAAAAAACTTTCTTTTAACTAATGAAGTGAGTCTTAATAGGAAAATCAAGGAAGCAATTTTGGCATTTCGTATCGAGAGAGCTCTGTCAAAAGAGAGGATTCTAGAACTTTATTTAAATCAAATTTATTTAGGGGGAGGAACTTATGGTGTAGCAGCTGCTAGCCTTGAATATTTTGATAAGCCAATCACAGATTTAACATATACTGAATCTGCCTTGCTTGCAGCGCTTCCAAAAGCACCCAGTAGATATAATCCATATAAAAATAAAAAGTTAGCAAAATTTAGAAGAGATTTGGTAATAAAAAATCTTCTTGATAATAATTTTATAAATTCTGCACAATATAACTCATTCATCAGAGAGGAAATAAAACTAAAAAAAAGAAAAAAAATATTGCTAGAAAACTCACTTTATTATGTTGAAGATGTTCGAAAAGAAATTCTTGATAAATTTGGTTATGATAAGGTTTATAAAGAGGGATTGAATATCAAAACCCCACTTGATTTAAATCTTCAGACTATTGCAACAAATTCTTTGAGAGATGGGCTTATGGCTTATGACAAAAGGAAAGGTTGGAGAGGTCCTTTATATAATAAAGTTTACAGTGAGGAATGGAGCAAAGATTTAAAAAAATTTAAACTTGAAAAAGTTTTAGACTGGGATTTAGCAATAGTAAAAAATATTAATAAATTTTCAATAGAAATTGAAACAGATAAAAATGAAACTGGTATAATAGAATACAAAGATATTAATTGGATAAAAAAAGAAACTTCTGAAATTTTCAAAAAAGGTGACATTATTTTTGTAAAAAAAATAAAAAAGGGAATTTATAGTCTAAAACAAATACCAGAGGTAAATGGCTCTATAGTCGTAATGGATCCTTTTACAGGAAGAGTATTAGCAATGACTGGCGGATTTAGTTTTAAACAAAGCGAGTTTAATAGAGCATCTCAAGCATTAAGACAACCAGGTTCTGCTTTTAAACCTTTCATTTATGCTCTTGCTTTAGAAAACGATTATACACCTTCATCTCTAGTGCTTGATGCACCATTAGTTTTAGAACAAGGAACAGATCTAAAATTATGGAAGCCCCAAAATTATGGAAAAAAGTTTTATGGTTTATCAACTTTGAGAACAGGAATAGAAAAATCTAGGAATTTAATGACAGTTAGAATTTCTCAAGATTTAGGTTTAAATAAAATTGTGAATTTTTCAAAGAAACTTAAAATTTATGATAATCCAAACGAACTTTTATCTATCTCATTAGGTTCTGCTGAGACAACTTTATTAAAATTAAGCTCTGCTTACTCGTCATTTGTTAATGGAGGAAAATTAGTTACTCCAATATTAATTGATAGGATTCAAGACAGTGAGGGAAATACAATATTGAATACTGATAATAGAGTTTGTAATAAGTGTGATGAAATTTCTCATTTAGGAAATCAATATCCAAATATTATTGACAACTTTGAGCAAATTTTTTCACCAGAAACTGCATATCAAATGACATCTATTTTAGAAGGGGTTGTTCAAAGAGGAACTGGTAAAGGCTTAAGAGATCTTAATTTGGATTTAGCAGGAAAAACCGGCACAACAAATAAAAATACTGATACATGGTTTATAGGTTTTACATCTAAATTGCTTGTTGGTGTATATGTTGGTCATGATAATCCAAAATCTCTTGGAAAAAGAGAGACAGGAGCAAAAACTGCAATGCCGATCTTTAAAAATTTTATAAAGAATTCAACTAAAAAGAAAGATGCCAGACCATTTAAAGTCGCAAATGATGTTGTAATGATGGTTGTTGATTCTGAGACAGGAGAGAAAGCATCTTTTGGAACAAAAAAAACAATTATCGAAGTCTTTAAAAAAAAGGATATTAATAAGGAAGATTTAATAAAATCAAAAATAAATAATAGATTAAAAAATAATAATGTATTAAGGTTCTATTAATGCAAAATGAATTTTCAAATAACAAAGCTGAAATAGAAAAGACATGCCAAAGAATACAGGAGTATCTTTGAAAAGCATAAAGTTATATCTAGTTTAGATAAAATAAATCAAAAAATACTTGAGCCAGATTTTTGGAACAATAAGCTAGAAGCTCAAAAAATTTTTAAAAAAAAAAAATTTTTAGAGGAACTAGTTAATACTCACAAAAAATCAATTACCGAAGTAAAAGATTTAGCTGATTTATTTAAATTAGCTAATGAAGAAAACAATCAATCAATGTTAAAAGATATAATTCAAAATATTGAAAATTTAAAAATAATTACAAAAAAAAATGAGATTAAATGTTTTCTTTCAAATGAAAGTGATATTTTAGATTGTTATATGGAAATACATGCAGGAGCAGGGGGAACCGAAAGTCAAGATTGGGCAGAAATGTTAAAAAGAATGTATTTTAAGTGGGCTCATAACAAGGGATTTAAAACAGGATTGATCAGTGAACATAAAGGAGATGAAGCTGGGCTAAAATCTACTGTGTTTAAGATAGAAGGAGAATATTTATATGGATGGTTAAAGTCGGAGTCTGGAATTCACCGACTTGTGAGAGTATCTCCTTTTGACTCTGGCGCTAGAAGACATACTAGTTTTGCAAGTGTCTGGGTGTATCCAATAGTCGATGACACTATAGAAATTGATATTAAAGAGAAAGATTTGAGAGTTGATACATATAGATCAAGCGGTGCAGGTGGACAACATGTAAACACAACCGACAGTGCAGTAAGAATAACACATTTGCCGACAAAAATTGTGGTTCAGTGTCAAAACGAACGTTCACAACATAAAAATAAAGAAACATGTATGAAAATGTTAAAAGCACGACTCTATGATTACGAATTAAAAAAAAAACAAAAAGAAGTAGAAAGTAATGAGAGTGCTAAAACCGAAATTGGTTGGGGTCATCAAATACGCTCATATGTTTTGCAACCTTATAGATTAGTTAAAGATAATAGAACAAATTTTGAAAGCTCTGACCCTGAAAAAGTTCTTAATGGAGAAATTGACAGTTTTTTAGAAAGCTCTTTATTCAATTAAAATGATAAAAATATTAAAAATATTTTTTGTATCTTTAATTTTAATTTTTTTTGTTTCATTAACATATTTAAGTATTTTTGGTATAGAAACGAATAGATTTAATAAACTTATTTCTGATAAGATTAGAAATATTCATCCAGAAATAGATGTAAAACTAAAAAAAATTAAACTTACAATCGAGCTATTTGAATTAAAAGTTTTGATAGTTACAAAAAATCCAGTAATTGAAATAGGTAATAAAAAATTAAGTCTAAAAAAAGTTTCTACAACATATGATATTAAATCTTTTTTTAAGAAAGATTTTGGAATAACGAATTTAAATTTTACAACAGATTATAATGAAGTAAAAAATATTATTAAATTTGCAAGAGCTTTTAAAGACAGTCCACAATTGTTAATAATTGATAAAGTTTCAAAAAGTGGAAAGTTAAATATTAACGCCAGATTAAAAATAAATGAAAATGGACAAATAGAAAATAATTATTTAATTACCGGAGAAGTAAAAGATTATTCTTTGAAACTTTTCAATAATGATGAAATTAAAAAAATTAATTTTAAGTTTAAATATAAAGAAAAAAATACCAGTCTTACTGATGTCAATTTAAATTATAAAAATCTAACGATTTCCTCAGATAATTTACAATTAATAAAAATTAATAATATTTATAAAATTAGTGGCAATATAAAAAATTCAAAATCTACGATTGATCAAGAATTATACTCTAACTATATTAAAAATATAAACTTTAAAAATTTAATTTTATCTTCTGACAGTAATTTTTCGTTTGAAGTTGATAAAAAATTTAAATTGAAAAATTTAAATCTTAAATCAAATATCGATATAGAAAGTGTAGAATATGATACAAATAATAATAAAATATTTAAAAAAATTTTGCCCAATTTAACAAACAAAATTGATATAAAAAAAAATAAAATTTATTTAGAGTACGGAAATGGTTTTAAGATATCTGGTAGAGGTGAAATATTTATTTCTGAAAAAAAAGAAAATATTGAATATGAAATAGAAAATTTTAAAAATAGATCAAAGGTTGATTTAAACCTTTCGCTAAATCAAAATCCTTTAAAATTTAGTTTATTAAACTTTTATAAAAATGAAGATGTTAAATGTAAGTTAAATATTAAGCTTAATAAAAACAAACAAAATATTATAATTGAGAATTTGTCAATAATTTCGGAGAAAAATAAATTTAATGTGAATAATTTACAAATCAATAACAACAATAAAATTTCTGATTTCAAAAGTATTAAACTTAAATATGAAGATAAAGATAAAATTAAAAATGACTTAATTATTACAAAGAATAAAAAAACTTATTTAGTAGAGGGAAACAATTTTTCTCTTAATTCAATAATAAATAATGCTTTAACTGGAGATAAAAAAAAAAATGTAGAATTCTTTGATAACAAAACAAGATATTTTAAAGTTAAATTTGATCAAAATGATATTGATAAAGATCATGTTATAAACGATCTTTCAGGCGAAATTGTTCTAGTAGGAAGCAAAATAAACACACTTAATTTAAATTCAAAATTTAAAAAAAATCAAAAAGTATCACTTTCAATTTTAATAAAAAACAATGAGCAAGTGACTACCTTTTATTCTGACCTTGCAAAACCTTTTGTAAAAAAGTTTAACTTTATTAAAGGTTTTGAGGAGGGAAAAATCAATTTTTCATCCTCAAAAATTAATAATATATCAAGTTCTCAATTAAATATTTATGATTTTAAATTAAAGGAGTTACCAGCATTAACAAAACTTCTTACATTGGCATCTCTTCAAGGAATAGCAGATATATTAACCGGAGAGGGTGTAAGATTTAATGAGTTTGAAATGATTTTTACTAACAAAGATGATAAAATGACAATAGATGAAATCTATTCTATTGGCCCCGCAATATCTATTCTCATGGAAGGATATGTTAAAAAAAATAAATTAGTTAGTTTAAGAGGAACACTTGTACCAGCAACAACAATAAATAAATTTGTTTCCTCAATCCCTATATTAGGAAATATTTTAGTGGGTAAGAAAACAGGTGAGGGAGTTTTTGGGGTAAGTTTTAAGATTAAAGGGCCTCCAAAAAATTTAAAGACTACAGTAAATCCGATTAAAACATTAACCCCAAGATTTATAACAAGAACTTTAGAAAAAATTAAAAATACTAATTAGTAAATTTTAAGAGAATATGCTTTTTTTTACCGTGAGATAATTTAAAATAATTTTTATTATCTAATTGATCTTTTGAAACAATTAATTTTTCATCATTAATTGTTATATTGTTTAACTTTAAACCTTTATTTTGAATAGCTCTTCTAATTTCACTTTTAGATACAAATAAATCTGTTAAATTAACTAAATCGATTATATTTATTCCGTCTTCAATTAATTTTATTTTTATTTCAACAGATTGAAGATCATCACCAATAGAACCTTTTTCAAAAATATTTTTTGCAGTTTTTTGTGCTCTCAAAGCAGCATCTTTCCCATGAAGCATTTTAGTTGCTTCATTAGCAAGTATAATTTTAAGAGAATTTATATCATTATTAGATATTTTATTTATTTCCTTTAAATCAAGGTCAGTAAACATTTTTAGAAATTTAATTACATCTCGGTCATCAGTATTTCTCCAAAATTGCCAATAATCAAACGGAGAAAGTAGTTTTTTGTCTAACCAAATTGCACCCTTTTCTGTTTTTCCCATTTTTGCACCTGATGCTAAAGTTATTAGTGGAGTTGTTAAACCATAAACAGATTTGCTAGAATGTCTTTTTATAAGATCAACACCATTTATAATATTACCCCATTGATCTGAACCACCAATCTGTAAGATACATTTTTTTGTTTTGCTTAACTCCAAAAAATCGTAAGCCTGTAAAATCATATAATTAAATTCCATGTAACTTAATGACTGTTCTCTATCCAATCTTAATTTGACACTATCAAAACTTAACATTTTATTTATTGTAAAATGTTTACCAATATCTCTTAAAAACCTAATATAATTTAATTTACCTAACCATTTAAAATTATTTACAAAAATAGGTTTAGTTTTTGGATTTTTAGTCTTTAGAAAAATTTTGAAAACATTTTGTATATTTTTTATATTTTTTTCTATTTCTTTTTCAGATAAGATTTTCCTAGTTTCTTCTTTACCAGAAGGATCACCAATTCTAGTTGTGCCTCCACCAAGTAAAACTATAGGCTGATGACCAAATTTTTGTAATAAACGCAAACACATTATTTGTAGAAGACTTCCAACATGCAAGCTTTGAGCTGTGCAGTCAAAACCAATATAAGCTTTAATTTTTGAGCTACTCATAATATTTTCAAGCTCAATTTCGTTTGTGCATTGATTGTAATATTCTCTCGCTTTGAATTCTTTTAAGAATGAATTTTCCATATTTTTAAAAATGTGTAGAATCAATATACTTTATTAAAATTAATTTAAAATACCAATGAAAGAAACTTATTTTGGACTTGGTTTAATGAGTGGAACTTCAATGGATGGAGTAGATGCATCAATAATCTCATCCAATGGAAAAGATCAATATGAACCAATTTATGATGAATTTTTTGAGTATGATGAAGATACACGTGAAAACTTAAATTCTTGTAGAGATAAAATATTAACAAAACAGGACATTACTAAATTTAAAAGTGATTTAGAAAAGCTAGAAAAAAAAATAACTTTATTTCATGCTAAAATATCAAATAAAATTCTTTCAGAGAAAAAAATAAAAATTGACTTAATTGGCTTCCATGGTCAAACAATGTTTCATGATGGAGATAAAAGAATATCATTGCAGATAGGAGATGGAAGACTTTTATCACAAATTACAAAGAAAAAGGTAATTTATGATTTTAGAAAAAACGATTTGATGAACGGTGGTCAGGGGGCTCCTCTGACACCCATATTCCATAAACTTTTATTTAAACTAACAAAAAAAAAATCTGCTACGTTCTTAAACATTGGAGGAATATCAAATGAGACATTTATTAATAATAATGGAAAGATTTTTGCTAAAGATGTTGGTCCGGGAAATTGTTTAATTGATAAATGGATAAAAAAAAATACTAATAAATTGTTTGATTTAGATGGGAAAATTGCAGAGTCAGGAAAAATTGACCACATAATTTTGGAAAATGCTTTAGATTTTTTTTTAAACAGTAAGATTAACAATAAAAAATCATTTGATATTTTAGATTTTGATTATTCATTTGTTAGAGGATTATCATTAAATGATGGAGCAGCTACATTAGCAGAATTTACTGCTGAAATAATTTCAAAAAATATTTCAAATAATAATATTTATGTATCTGGTGGTGGAAGAAAGAACAAATTTTTAATTAAAAAAATAGAAAAAAAAATTAATAAAAAAATAAATATGATTGATAATTTAGATTTAAATGGTGACTTTGTCGAGTCACAAGCTTTCGCTTTCTTAGGGATTAGATCACTTCTTAATTTACCAATCTCATTTCCTGAAACGACCGGATGTAAAAAACCAAGTTCAGGTGGTGTTTCAGTTTCGAATTTTTAAAATACAGTGGTTTCTTTTTTTATATACTTTTCTAAAGTATTAATTAAGTTTTTCTCAGACTTTGAAAAAAAATGATTAGCATCTGGCACAGATTGAAATTCAACTTTTATACCTTTCTGAGCACTTAACCTTTTATTTAATTCTTCGATAAACTCAATTGGAACTAGCTCATCTTTTTTACCAAACGTCATCAATCCTGACGTTGGACAAGGCGATAAGAATGAAAAATCGTAAACATTTGGCTGTGGTGATATTGCAATAAATCTGTTTATTTCTGGTCTTCTCATAAGAAGTTGCATTGCAATTAAAGAGCCAAATGAAAAACCTGATACCCAGCATTGGGAATTATCTAAATTTTCTCTTTCGAGCCAATCTAATGCAGCTGCTGCATCTGCTAGTTCCCCTTGACCATTATCAAATTCCCCATCACTTCTTCCAACACCTCTAAAATTAAATCTACAAACTGAAAAATTATTTTCTTTAAAAATATTAAAAGTTTCTACTACCACTTTGTTATTCATTGTTCCGCCATACTGAGGATGTGGTTGAAGCACAAGTGCAATAGGCGAAGTATTTTTTTTACTTTTAAAATATTTAGCTTCTAATCGTCCAGCAGGACCCGGGATAAAAATTTCGTCTATTTTATTTTCCATAAGTGTTAATGATAATTATTCTCACAGAAAAACTTTATATAACAATCATGGGACGATTTGCGAGTCTTTTTAATTTTTTGTTAAACTTGACTATTTTAGTCGGGTATATATATAAGTCGCATAAAATAACACTTATGAAGCTAAATACTAAATCCAGATATGCTGTAATGGCACTAGCAGATCTTGCAAAATTTTCATCTGAAAATCCGGTGAGCTTAAGAGATATTTCATTAAGACAAAACATTTCAATTCTTTATTTAGAACAAATTTTTTTAAAATTAAAAAAAAATAATGTAGTTAGAAGTGTTCGTGGGATTAATGGTGGTTACGTATTAAATAAAAACCCTGATGATATTAAAATTGCTGAAATATTTTTAGCTTTAGATGAAAAAGTTAAAACCATCGCTTGTAAAAAGGATATTAAAAAAAGTTGTACTGGCAAATCAGTTAAGTGCATCACACATAATTTATGGGATGAACTAGAAATATATATAAATTCATTTTTCGAAAAAAAGAAACTTAGTGATTTAATCAACAAACATCAAAATAGAATATAATGAGAGAAAAAGAATTAGAAAAATTAAAAGATTATAAATATGGTTTTTCAACTGATATTGAAAATTATAAAGCTCCAAAAGGATTAAATGAGGATGTCATTAAATTTATTTCAAATATCAAAAAAGAACCGAAGTGGCTTCTTGATTGGAGATTAAAAGCATTTGAAAGATTGAAAGTTTTAAAAGAACCTGATTGGCAAAAGCCTAAATATCCTAAGATTGATTATCAAGATCTTTACTATTATTCTGCACCAAAAAGTTTCAAAGAAAAGCCAAAAAGTTTAGACGAATTAGACCCAAAATTACTTGAAACTTATAAAAAACTTGGAATTCCATTACAGGAACAAAAAAGATTAAATGGTATTGCTGTAGATGCAGTTTTTGACTCAGTCTCCGTAGCAACAACTTTCAAAGAAACTCTCACAGAAAAAGGAATAATTTTTTGTTCGATATCAGAAGCTGTTCAAAAACATCCTGAGCTAGTTAAAAAATATCTTGGTACAGTTATACCATTAACAGATCATTTTTTTGCTACACTAAATTCAGCTGTTTTTACTGATGGCTCGTTTGTATATATTCCGCCTGGAGTTAGATGTCCAATGGAACTTTCTACATATTTTAGAATTAATGCATCGGATACAGGACAATTTGAAAGAACTTTGATTATTGCGGATAAAGGTAGTTATGTAAGCTATCTAGAAGGGTGTACAGCCCCAATGAGAGATGAAAATCAATTGCATGCAGCTAATGTTGAGTTAATAGCTTTAGATGATGCTGAAATTAAATATTCAACAGTTCAAAACTGGTATCCAGGTGATAAAGATGGAAAAGGAGGGATTTATAACTTTGTAACAAAAAGAGGTCTTTGCAAAGGAAAAAATTCCAAAATTTCATGGACTCAAGTAGAAACAGGTTCTGCAATAACTTGGAAATATCCTAGCTGTATACTCCGTGGAGATAATTCAATAGGTGAGTTTTATTCAATAGCAATTACAAATAATCATCAAAAGGCTGATACTGGAACTAAAATGATCCATATTGGAAAAAATACCAAAAGCAAAATCATATCAAAAGGTATAAGTGCTGGTAAATCTGATATGACCTATAGAGGATTAGTAGACATTTCTCAAAAAGCTATAAACTCAAGTAACTATACACAATGTGATTCCTTATTAATGGGAAATAAATGTGGAGCCCATACTGTTCCATATATTAAGAATAAAAATTCAGACTCAACAATAGCTCA
>CACCHS010000021.1 GCA_902545825.1 uncultured Pelagibacteraceae bacterium | reverse complement strand
TATTAAATAAGGGTAAATAAAACAGTATTGATAAAAAAAAAGAGAAGCAGAATATATTTAAAATTTCACTCATTTTTTTTCTAAGAATAAACACCTATTATTAAAATTGTCTTGAATTTTATAATTTTTAAGATCAAATTTAACCTTGTCTCCATAATTAATAATTATTAATTTACTAGCATCTATTATTTTATAATTATCTGGGAATATCCAATGCTGTTTCACTACAGAATTTAATATTCTTGGAGATTTCTTTAATTTGAATTTTTCTTTAATATAAAAAATATAACCTGAGCCAAAAATATCACAAAAATCATTTGCGTTTTGCTGTCTAATATTATGACTTTTGTAAATTATATTGTAAGTATTTTTAAAAAAATTTGTATTTTTAAATATTAAAAAAAATAAAATTAATATCAAAAAATATGAAAGATTAATTTTTTTTAAAAGCATAAAATTTATTGAAACTAAGTTAGATTAAAAAATTGGATAAATCTGGTTTAAAATAGTTCGGACCTTTTAAAACCTTTCCTTTATCGTTATAAATTGGTTTGCCATTTTCATCCAATTTACTCATATTGGATTTTTGTACCTCATTAAAACACTTGTCTAAATTAATGCCAAAAGCCTGTCCTGCTCCATAGGTTACATAAAGTAAATCTGTAAGTGCATCAGCAACTTCAATTAAATTCTTTTGATTAATTGCTTGCTTAAGCTCTGCTAACTCCTCCTCTATAAGGCTAATTCTTAAATTATTTATTTTATTTGTACTTAACGAAGATTTAGTTTTGACTTCTTGGCCAAAAGTTTTCATAAATAAACCTACTTTTTCAAAGTTTGTCATAATGCTCCTCTTTGATTATCAAGCTACATAATGTATAAGAAATATTAGTATAAACCAAAAGCAATATTATGAAATTTAGAAAAGAATTTGACAGTATTGGACAAATTAATGTGCCTGTGGATAAATATTGGGGAGCCTCAACCCAAAGATCAAAAAAATATTTTGATATAGGAGAGTTTTTGGTCAGACCGATTCTAATTAAATCTATAGCAATAATAAAAAAGGCAGCCGCAATTGTTCATAATAGAGAAAAGCAAATAACTTCAACTATTTCTAGAGCAATTATAAAGGCATCTGATGAAGTAATTTCTGGAAAACTTGATGATCACTTCCCGCTTAAAGTCTGGCAAACTGGATCGGGTACACAGACAAATATGAATGTTAATGAAGTTATCGCCAATAGAGCAATTGAAATTTTAGGTGGAAAGAAAGGTTCCAAAAAACCTGTTCATCCTAATGACCATGTAAATAAATCTCAATCAACTAATGACGTTTTTCCTACAGCAATGCATATTGCTATAGCAATTGAGACTAAAAATAAACTCTTACCATCACTCGAATTATTGAATTTAGAGCTAAAAAAAAAAGTTAAAAAGTTTAAAAATATAGTTAAAGTTGGAAGAACACATTTACAAGATGCTACTCCTTTATCTTTGGGTCAAGAGTTTTCAGGATACCAATCACAATTAGAAAATTGTATATCGCGTATTAGAAATGCTTTAAGTGAAATTTTTTTTTTGGCTCAAGGTGGAACTGCTGTTGGCACAGGAATTAATACTAAAAAAGGTTTTGATAAAAAAATTATTAGTGAAATAAAAAAAATTACTAAGCTTCCATTTGAACCAACAAAAAACAAATTTGCAGCATTAGCTGCACATGATGAAATAGTTAATTTTTCAGGAACGTTAAATACAACTGCTGTTTGCTTGATGAAAATTGCAAATGATATTAGATTTTTGGGTTCAGGACCTAGAGCTGGTTATGGTGAATTAGTTTTACCTGCAAATGAACCAGGTTCCTCAATTATGCCAGGTAAAGTCAATCCAACTCAATCAGAAGCAGTTACGATGGTTTGCGTAAAAGTAATTGGAAATCATAATGGTATAACAATGGCTGGCTCACACGGTCACTTCGAGTTAAATGTTTTCAAACCACTAATTGCACATAACATATTGCAATCAATAGATCTATTATCAGACAGCTCTAAAAATTTTGGATTATATTGTATTAAAGATATTGAAGCTGATAAAATTACAATTAAAAAGTATCTCGATAACTCTTTAATGTTAGTTACTGCCTTAGCACCAAAAATAGGTTATGATAATGCTGCTAAGATAGCAAAAAAAGCTCTAAAAAATAAAACCACCTTAAAAATAGAGGCTCTCAAATCAGGATTAATAGATGAAAAAGAATATGATAAAATTGTTGATCCAAAAAAGATGATCTATCCTAATTCAAAATAACTATACAAAATTTCTTTCAAAAAGTTTTTAAAACCTATTGAGTTTAAATATTCAAATCTTTTGTCTGCAAAATTATCTACTAAATCATCAATTTTTTCTGAATTAACTATTTTATTTTTTAAATTATAAAAATTTATTTTATTTACTTTGAAGTTTGTATTTACAGTATCAAATTCAAAGATAAATTCTAATTTTTTAAAATTTTTTCGTTTGTTTTTTGGTATTAAAATTTTTTTATAAAAGTTATCTAAATTCTTGATATCTATTACAGCTTTTGCTTCTAAAAATACTTTATCATCTTTTTCAAAAAAGGATGAGTTTAAAATTTTTAAGCTTCCAATCTTCTCATTCATTAAAATAGTTTCGTTAAAATTAAAATTACCTTCATTGATATTTAATACTAAATTAATCTTGTCAAAAACTTTATTTTTTGAAATTTTATCAGATTTAATTAAAATTTTTCCATTAAAATTATTATTATATATAAAACCTGCTTTAATGATCTCATTAAACCAGAAGCTATTTTTTAAAATATAATTTATGTCAAAAGTTTTTGTCTCTGAAGCAGCCTCGATAAATAATGGCTTGAGATCAATTGTTCCTTTATAAGATAAAGGAGTATTTCTTATCATTGATTGATTAGAACTAAAATTTATCTTATTCTTAATAATTTCATAATTAGTTTTAAACTTACTACTTAAAATATTTATTTCATTTTGGTATAAATATTTATCTTTTTCAAAAATACTTTTATTAAGCACATCGATGTTGATTTTCTTGAAATTAGCTTTTAAGATTTTGTGTTTTCTTATTAAATCTTTTTCCCAGTATAATTTAAGTGGAATTTTAAAAATTTCTCCTTCAACATCAATTATATTTTTCCCATTTTCTTTTGCATATTCTGCAATAAATTTATTAATAGAATAGATAAAAACAGTATTATTATTCTTGTCATTAAAAAATAATTTACTATTTTTAATTTGAACTGTTTGATCGGAAAATTTTTTGTTAATCAATTCTCCAAAAAAAGGAAGATTTTCCTTCGTGATAAAAAAATTAGCTTTTTTAACTAAAATTTTTTTAATTATAATTTGATCTTTATTAAAAAAATTAGACTGACTTATGAAAATTTTGAGTTCTTTTAATTCACCTAACTCATTGTTAATTCCAGAATTCAAATTATACAATTTTGAATTCTTTATAGAAAAATGGGGAGTAGGCAAGATTCGGTATGTTATGTCTGGGGATAAACTAATATTTAAATTAAATTCAGATAATATTTCATCAGAAAGGACTTTTTGAACTCTTCCAGATTTATATAAACTTGGTATTGATAAATATAGAAGATACATAAAAATTAAAGTTGAAATACCAAATATAATAACTTTAGTATTTATGTTAAATTTAGGATTAAAATTAAAATTAAATTTTTTCATAAATTTAGTTTGTTTTATAATGATTATTTAGAAAATGAGAAACTTAGAATACCTAAAAAACTTGAATTCGGCACAAAAAGAGGCTGTAATTTGTACTGATGGGCCTATTTTAGTTGTTGCTGGTGCAGGATCTGGAAAAACTAAAGTGCTTACATCAAAGATTGCACACTTAATCAAAAATAAGAAAGCTTTCCCTAACCAAATATTGGCAGTTACATTTACAAATAAGGCTGCAAAAGAAATGCAAAATAGAGTGCTTAAAATTTTAAAATCTGAGGCTGTTGGACTTTCTTGGCTTGGTACATTTCACTCAATTTGCGCCAAACTTCTTAGGAAACATGCCAAAGCCGCTGGTTTAAACTCTAACTTCACGATATTAGATACTGACGATCAATCTAGATTGATAAAAAATATTTGTAAATCTGAAAATATTGATACAAAAAAAATTTCTCCAAAAATAATTATAACCATAATTGATAGATGGAAAAATAACGGCTGGTATCCAGATAGTGTTATAATAAATAAAAAAGATATTTACGAAAAAATAATTTTGCCAATTTACAAAATTTATCAGAAAAAATTAATAGATTTAAATGCATGTGATTTTGGAGATTTAATGTTGCATTGCGTGAATATTCTTGAGAGGAATAAAGACATTTGTGAAATATATAAAAAAAATTTTAAATACATATTGGTTGATGAATATCAAGATACGAACTTTATTCAAAGTAAATGGCTTAATATTTTAGCACAAAATAATCAGAATATTTGCTGCGTGGGAGATGATGATCAGTCAATTTATAGTTGGAGGGGTGCTGAGATAAAGAATTTTTTAGATTTTGATAAAGTTTATAAAAATGCTAAAGTTATAAGGCTTGAAGAAAATTACAGATCTACTCAAAATATACTATCTGTAGCATCAGGTCTGATATCGAATAACCAAAATAGGGTTGGAAAGACATTAAAAACAAATTCTGAAGATGGTGAGTTGGTAAGTTTAAACTGTTTTAGAAATGGTAAAGAAGAGGCGGTAGCTTTGAGTGATGAAGTTGAAAAAAATTTAAAAAATAAGTTTTCTTTAAACAATATAGCTATATTAGTAAGAGCAATATTTCAAACAAGAGAGTTTGAGGAAAGATTTCTTAAAATTGGTCTGCCATATAGAATTATTGGAGGTATTAAATTTTATGATAGAGCAGAAATAAAAGATTGTATAGCCTATCTTAGGGTGGTTTATCAGGACAGAGATGACTTAGCATTTGAAAGAGTAATAAATAATCCAAAACGATCTGTTGGTGAAAGCACTATGAAACAAATTCATGAATGTTCAAAAAAAAATTCTTTATCACTGGCAAGATCTGCTAAGAAACTTTTAGAGGAAAATCATATAAAACCAAAAGCTAAAATTGGATTAAATTTTTTTTTAAATTTTTTACAAAAATGGAAAGAAGATTTAATGATAAAAAAAATTGATCATGTAAAACTTTTACAAATAATTTTAGACGAGTCAGGATATTCAGCTTTGTTAAAAAATAAGAAAGATATTGATAACGAAAATAAAATTGAAAATATAAAAGAACTTTTAAGTGCAATGAAAGAATTCGATAATCTTGAGAGTTTTTTGGAACATGTTTCGCTAGCAACATCCATTGATCAAGATTGGGAGGGTCAAAAAATTAATCTGATGACCATGCATGCTTCAAAAGGATTGGAGTTTGATGTAGTGTTTTTACCTGGTTGGGAAGAAGGTTTGTTTCCTCATCAAAAATCTATTGAGGAAAAAGGAGATAAAGGTCTAGAGGAAGAAAGAAGATTAGCTTACGTTGGTATAACGAGAGCTAAAAAAAAGGCTTTTATATCATTTTCTATGAATCGTTTTTACCAAGGTGATTGGATTGATAGTATGGCATCACGATTTGTTGAAGAGCTTCCAACTGATTTAGTTGAAAAAAATACTTTTTATGATGATCAAGAAAATCAAGATAGTGATTTTGATTTTAATCAAGATTTTGAGAGTCAAGAAACCAAGAGAAGTCCTGGATGGATAAGATACCAAAAGAGACTAAAGTGATTGTAAATAAAATTAAAAGAGTCGTTAGTGATTTTCAAAAATACAATATAGATGGCTACATTGTCCCAAAAAATGACAACTTTTTTTCAGAGTATGTGAAGCATGATAGATTAAAAATAATATCAAATTTTTCTGGTTCAGCAGGCTTTGCAATTATATTTAAAAATAAAAATTACTTATTTGTTGATGGAAGATATACTTTGCAAGCAAGAAGAGAGTCTGGAAAAAACTTTAAAATTATAGAATATCCGAATTTTCTACCAAAGAATCTGTTTCAAAATATTACGTTAGGATTTGATCCAAAATTGTTTACGGAAGCACAGCTGCAGTTTTTTTTTGGTAATAGGATTAAATTAATTCCAATTGCTAAAAATTTAATTGATAAATTAAAAAAAATAAAAATTAAAGATAATCATCCTTACTATTCCCTACCAAGTTTGGTGGTAGGAAAAACATATAAAAACAAAATTTCTTTAGTGACTAATATTCTAAAAAAAAACAAATCTGACTATTTATTTATCAGTGCTCCGGAAAATGTTGCTTGGCTATTAAATATTAGAGGTTCAGATATCCCATTTTCGCCTATACCAAATTGTAATTGCCTAATAGGGAAAAACAAAGAAATTTTTTTAATTGCTGAAAAACATAAGTTAAGAAATTTAATTCACGAGAAAAAATTACTTAATCATCAAATTGTTGATCCGAAAAATTTTGAATCATTATTTAAAAACTTAAAAGGGAAAAATATTATAATTGACTCAAGAACATGTTCAATATTTAGTGAAAATATAATTAATAAAAAATTTAATATCAAAAAAAAAGTAGATCCATGTTATTTATTGAAATCAAAAAAAAATCCATCGGAAATTCAAAATATGATTAAATCTCATATTGAAGATGGTGTAGCTTTGACAAAATTTCTTTTTTGGATAAAAAATAAAAGTAACTCTAGTTTAACAGAATTGAATGCAGAAAAAAAACTAGAACAATTTAGAAAAAAAAGTACTAATTATTTATATCCAAGCTTTAATACTATATCTGGCTCAGGACCCAATGGAGCAATTATTCATTATAGAGCATCAAAAAGAACAAATAGAAAAATAAATAAAAAAGATATTTATTTGTGTGATTCTGGTGGTCAATACAAATATGGAACGACCGATGTTACACGCACAATATGTTTTTCAAAACCCTCGAAAAAAATCAAAAGATTGTTTACTTTAGTTTTAAAAGGACACATAGGAGTTGTTACTAGTAATTTAAATAAAAATAAAACGGGACACCAGATTGATTATCGAGCGAGGAAATATCTTAAAGAATATGGTTATGATTTTAAACATGGCACGGGACATGGAGTTGGTTTTTATTCTAATGTTCATGAAGGTCCACAATCTATATCTAAAAATAATAAAGTAAAATTGGAAGAAGGTATGATTTTAAGTAACGAACCTGGCTATTATGAGCAAGGGAAATTTGGCATAAGAATTGAAAACTTGATATTTATAAAAAAATTAAAAAAGAAATTATTTTTCGAAAATTTAACGTTGGCACCTATTGATAAAGACTTAATTGATTACAAAATGCTAACGAATGATGAAAAAGACTATATTTTTAAATACCACTTAATGGTCTACTCTAAATTGTCTAGCTTTCTTAGTTTGAGTGAGAAAAAGTGGCTTATGTCTCATCTTTAGAATTTATCATTTTAATAAGTTCTTTCTTATTAATTACTTTTATATTTAAGTTTTTAGCCTCATTTACTTTTCTATTAGTTGGTTTTTCCCCAACTACTAAAAAATTTAACTTTTTACTCACATTACTAATTATTTTGCCAGAATTTTTTTCAATTAATGATTTTGCCTCTGCTCTGCTTATTCCTTCAAGTTTGCCCGTAAACATAAAAGTAAAATCTTTCAATATTCCAGATGATGATCTTTGCTTTTCAGGAATAATTTCTAATATATTTCTTAAATCTTTGAGAACGACTATGCTATTTTTATTTGAAAAAAAATTTTTCAGTGAACTTATCTGAGTATCGCCTATCCCATCAATATTTAATAAATCGGCAAAATGATTTTTATCAGACAAATTAAAAAAATTATCAGGATGCTTTAAATTTTTTGATATAAGCCTAGCATTTTCTTGTCCTATGTGTCTTATGCCCAAAGAATAAATAAATTTGTCTAAAGAAATTTTTTTTTTCGAATTTATTGAGTATTTTAGATTAGCTACCGAAAGTTTACCCCAGCCATCTAATTTCGAAATTTTTTCATAATCTAATTTGAATATATCGCTAGGATTCCTTATTAATTTAAGCTTCCAAAAAGATTCAACAATTTTTTTTCCAAGACCATCTATATTGAATGCATCCTTAGAAACAAAATGTTTAATTTTCTCTATAGAAATCCTCTCGCAATCAAAATTATCATTTCTGCACCTTCTTACTGCATCAAATTTTTTTGTAATTTTATTAAATTCCTTAATTGTTTCAGAGCCACATGATGGACATAATTTTGGGAAAATAAATTTTTTCGCCACATTAGTGCGCTTTTTTTTATCAACCGACACTACATGAGGTATAACATCGCCAGCTCTCTCTACTGTAACAGTATCACCTTCTCTAATATCTTTTCTATTAATCTCATCTTCATTGTGTAGAGTCGCATTTGAAACCAAAACACCACCAATATTTACTGGTTTAATTTTTGCCACCGGTGTTAGAGCTCCAGTTCGACCAACTTGAATTTCAATTTTTAAAATTTCTGATATAGATTTATTTGCTGAAAATTTATGAGCTATTGCCCATCGTGGTGCACTTGCTGCAAAACCTAATCTTTTTTGCAAATTAAATTCATTTACTTTATAAACAAGTCCATCTACATCAAATTCTATTTCTTTACGTTGCTCTTCTATTTTTCTATGATTAATAATTAGATTTTCTACTCCTGATAAAACCTTATTCAGTTTATTTGTTTTAAATCCCCAAGATTTTAATTTTTTCAAAAACTCACTTTGTGTACTCACATTTAATTTTTTTGAGTAGCCAAAGGTATATGCTATAAAATTAAGTGGAATTTTTTTGGTTTCATTTGGATCCTTTTGTCTAAGAGAGCCTGACGCTGCATTTCTAGGATTTGCAAATTTATTTTTTAATTTTTCAAAATCGATGTTATTTATGAAGACCTCTCCTCTTATATCGATTTCATCGGGGAAATCCTTTCCCTTTAGGACTTGAGGTATATCTTTTATGGTTTTTAAATTTTCGGTAATATCCTCACCTTGAATACCATCGCCTCTTGATAGCCCCTGTGTAAATACCCCTTTTTTATAAAACAAAGATGCTGAGATTCCATCTATTTTTGGTTCTGTACTATAATCTATTTTTTGATTTTTTTTTAAATTGAGAAAATTAAAAATTTTTTTTTCAAAATTAATTAAATCATCTTTATTAAAAGCATTACCTAGTGATAGCATGGGTACTTTATGATCTACTTTTTTAAAATTTTTTGAAGGTTTAAAGCCTACCGATGAAGATGGAGAGTCATTGCTTTTTAAGAATGAGTATTTTTTTTCAAGAGATAAGACGTAGTTCTTGATTTTATCATAAGTACTATCGTCAACCAATGGATTATTATTTGAATAATAATACTTATCGTATTTTTTTAAGAGTTTAATTTTTTTAAGATAATCTTCTTTAATTTTTAAGTTATCTTTTTCTTTCATTTAAAAATATTCTTGAATTTTTTTAAAACAGATTTTTTATCTTTTTTAGTAGTAAGAGATGTTTTGTATTCTTTGTTGAATATAATATATGTTGCCTCATACCATTTACTTGACTGATAATTGTAACCTAGAACACTCGCATATTTTTCAGCTTCTTCAACAAGTCCTATTTTATAATATGTTTCCACAAGTCTATGTAATGCCTCTTCAACATAAACTGTTGTTTCATAATCTGATATAACAGTTTTGAATCTATTAATAGCAGCTACCCATTTTTTCTTTTTTAAATAATATTTGCCGATATGCATCTCTTTCGAGGCCAAAACATCTTGGATTAATCCTAATTTATATTTTGAGTCTTGGGCAAAATCTGTCTCAGGAAAATTTTGAACAATATATTCAAATTTTTCTTTTGATAATAATAATGGCTCCAAATCTTTTTTCTCATCTACTATGGTCTCGTAATAATTCATTGCTAAAAGAAAATAAGCATAATCAATATTTTTATGTTTAGGATATTTCGAGATAAATCTCTCCAGTTCTAAAATAGATCTATCATAATAATTTTGTGAGTAAAAAGCATAGGCAGCCATTAGTATTGATTTAGATGCCCAAGCTGATTGAGGATATAGTAGTTCGGCCTCATTAAATTTTCTTGAAGCATAAATTACATCCCCTTTTTCAAGCTCTCTCATCCCCTCTTTATAAGCCTCAATCATTTGTGTTTCTAGTTCGCCATCACCAATGACTGATACTTTTTCATTATCTTTGCCAGAACAAGAATATAAAAAAAATAGAATAATTAAAAACTTTAAGAAATATTTCATTAAATTAGTTTCTAGCAGAAAAAAGTGAAAACTCTAAATTATTTTACGCTATTGATTTAAGCGCTGTTTTATTGATAAACGAGTGAGGAATATTTTTTTCTTTAAGTTCAAATAAAGAAAAGTTTTGATGATTGTTAAAAACTTTTCTTAACATTTGATTTGTAAGTTTGTGTCCGCCTTGAGAACATACAATTTTACCAATAATTTTTGCCCCTGACAAGAAAAGGTCTCCCATACAATCAAGTATTTTATGGTTTACAAATTCTTTCTCGTTTCTAAGGCCGCCTTCATTCATTACTTTATTTCCTTTTACTACAATTGCATTGTCAAGAGAGCCACCTTTGGCAAGATTCATTTTTTTTAACTTTTCTACATCTTCATAAAGACAAAACGTTCTTGAGTTATAAATATTCTTTAAATCAGACTCGTACATATTAACACAGTTTCTTTGAGTACCGATTTTTTGATTTTTAAACTTAATTTCGAAATCAATTTCTAGAGATGTTTTTGAAGGTTCTATTGAAATTGTTTTCTCTCCATCCTTAAATTCTACTTTGTTTAAAATTTTAATTATCTTTATTGGTGTGCTACTTACATTTAACCCAACTTTTTCAATCTCCTCAATAAAGTATTTTGCAGATCCATCTTTAATTGGAACTTCATCCTGGTCAATTTCAATTATTGCGTTATCTACACCTTTTCCATACATAGCAGCCATTAGATGTTCAATTGTAGATACACTAACTCCAAATTCATTCGTTATTGTTGTACACAAATTAGCATTAGAAACATTTTGAAAATTTGCTGATATAAAGTTATTGTTTTTAAGATCAACTCTCTTAAAAACTACACCAGAATTTGGTGATGATGGGAGGATTTTTACCTTGGCATATTTGCCCTTATGTAATGTTATACCATCAAAATTTATGGGTTGCTTTAAGGTTTTCTGGTTTAGAATTGACATCAAGAGTTTATAGATCCACTCACATAGATCTTAAATACAACAAATGTTACAATAAAATACGGCTAGGAAAATAAGTGAAACATTTTTTCAAAAAAGCCTAACTTGGCTTGTTTTTTTGGTAAAATATGTACTTCTTTCATATTTTCACCATTCACAACCTTTAAACCACCCTCAAGTAGATTGCTTTTATCAATTTCATTCAAGGATAAAGCATAATTACCACAAATTACAGAATTAAGTTTAATTTGGTAATTTTTAAAAATTCTATAAAAAAAGTCTGCTAAATTTTTCTTAACACATATAAATTTTGCTTCAATTATTAAATTTTTACAATTAGTTTGTAACGGAATTTCATAAATTTTATTCCCATCAATTATATAATTTTCAATAATTATGTGTAAAATTTTAAGATCTTTATTACTTGTCAAAATCTGTTGTTTTAAATCCTGAATAAGGTACTGGATTTGATCTTTTTGTATTTGTTTAAGATCATAGCTTTTTTTTGTTGAAATTTCTATTTTCAAATTATTTGGATCACACAAAATTAAATTTATATTATTTACAGTATAATTAATTTTTTTTTCGATATTTATAATTTGTTCTTTAAGAACTCCATTTAAATTATCCTCTAATTTAATATTGTCAGATAAGTTATTTTCAATTTTATATATCTTGTTATAAATACTTTTGTCTTTTTCTTTATCAAAAACATCTACAGATATTTGATTTGGTGATAAAATAATAAAAATTTCATTACTCATTATATAATATCAATTTATCTTTTATTCTTAAATCTATCACTTTACTTTTAAATTCTTTTGTACGTAATAAGATTTCAGCTCGTTTAATATTGGTTGTTATTTGTTCTGAGGGAAGCTTCAGAATAGTTTTATCATTAAAAATAACATCCCATCTATTTGATGGATAATAAACCAATTTTTCCATTTTATTAAGATTAAAAGTGCTTAATTGAATTTTTTTTAAAAAATTATTTATTTTATTCATTTCTAAAGTTCCCTCAATTAAAGGAAGATTTTTGCTATCTTTTCCTTTAAAAGTTTTACCATTTGAACCGATAATAAATAATTCATTATTTTTAAAAATTTTTCCAATAGGCTTTGTTTCAAATAATGAAATACGTATTTGGTTTGGATAAATTTTATTTATTTTATATTTTTCTATATTAGGAAATTTTGTAATTACATTGATAACGTCTCTCTTATTTAAATTAAAAATATTTTGACCTTCAAAAAAATTAAATTCTTTCTGATAAGCAATATTTTTGATTTGAATTTTGTTAATTTTAAAAAGTTTTAAAAAAGAATTTAAAATTTGAAAATTAAATATAGTTGATGCAAATAAAAATATTAAAATATATATAAATATTCTTTTAATTTTATCTGTTGATTGATGCATCATTTATAATCCAATTTAATAACTTGTAAAAAGAAATTCCTCTGAATGCAGCTATTTCAGGTACCAATGATAACTTTGTCATACCTGGTTGAGTATTCAATTCTAATAAATAAAATTTGTTTTTATAAAACTTAAAGTCAGATCTTGTAACACCTCTACAACCTAAAATTTTGTGTGCTTTCAAAGCTAAATTTAATACTTCATCTAATTTTTTTTTCTCAAGTTCTACAGGCAAAATATGCTCTGTTTTTGCACTCAAACTATATTTAGCCTTATAATCATAAAATTTTCTCTTTGGCTTTAGTTCAATAGCTCCTAGTTTTTTTTTTCCCAAAATTGCAACTTGAATTTCTCTTCCTGCGATATAACTCTCGATAATAATTTCATTATATTTTTTTAATTTTTTTAATTTTGTTATAAAATTTTTTTTTGTACAAATATAAACATCTACGCTTGAGCCCTCATTAATTGGCTTTATAACTACTGGAAATTTTAGCCTTTGTTCGATTTTTTTTAAAAGATTTGTTGATATTTTCTGATTGTTATTAAAACTAAATTTAATGAATTTGGGTGTAAGTATGTTATTTTTAATAAATATTTCTTTTGATAAAATTTTATTCATAGCTAAGAATGATGAGATTACGCCAGAGTGCGTATATTTTATTTTTAATTTTTCTATAATTGATTGAATATATCCATCCTCTCCAAATCGACCATGTAAAGCGTTAAATATAAGATCTGGTTTAAATGTTTTTATTTTTTTTATAAGATCATTATTAGGTTCACAAATGGCTGTTTTAAAACCTCTCTTTAAAACTTTATTCACCTGTTTCGCTGTTTCTAGACTAATTTTTCTCTCTTTTGAGATGCCACCACCTAAAATAAGAATTTTTTTCATTTATTCTATAATTTCAATTTCTGTCTCTAATTTAATATTTTTTTTTTTCTCCACCTCACTTTTGATAAAATTGATTAATTTCATCATATCTTCAAATTTTGCATTTTTTGAATTTACAAGAAAGTTACAATGTTTTTCTGATATTTTTGCATCTCCAAAACTTTTTGTTGTGGGTATAGAGTTCTTTATTAATTCCCATACTTTTATATCAGTCTGATTAATTGGATTTTTAAAAGTACTCCCACCTGTTTTAATTCTGCTTGGCTGCCTTCTATTTTTTTCCTCTTTAAGTTTATTAATCTCTTTAATTATTTCCTCTTTATTCTTTTTTATACCTTGAAATGAAGCACTCAAAAAAATTAAATCTTTATCAAGTGGACTATGCCTATAAGCAAATTTAATTTTAGATGATGGGATAGTTTTTATTACCCCTTTTCTATCGATAACTTGTACAGATAATAAAATATCCTTGAATTCTCTTCCAAAACAACCTGAGTTAATTCTTAATCCTCCACCAATCGTGCCTGGAATGCATGATAAAAATTCAAAACCACCGATGCTATTTTCCATTGCAAAATTTGATAAGTTTTTATCGGATACTGCACTTCCCGCAACAACTATATTATTTGGCAATAATGAAATATTTGAGAAATTTTTACCTAGTTTTACTACAAAACCATCAAACTTGTTATCAGTAATAAGAATATTAGATCCGGCGCCCAAAACAAAAATTTTTTCACTTTTTCCAAAAGTTTTTAGAAAAGTTACTAAGTCATCCAAGTTGTCTGGTTTAAAAAAAACTTTTGTATCCCCTCCTATATTAAACCAATTTAAATTTTTAAGATTGTAATCAAATTTTAGCTCACTTTTTATCTGTTTTGCAAATACTTCTATTTTGTTTTTATCCATCACAAAAGATTTGGAAGATCTCTCATCCAGTTTGAAATTGAACCAGCACCCATACCAATTACTATTTTATTTCCTTGAATATTTTGTTTGACAAATGTTGCTAAATTTTTTTTGTCTTTTACCAAAAACAATTCAACTCTCGAATTATTGGCTAATTCTTTTGCAAAATTATAATATTCAAATCCTAATTTAATTTTTTCTCCAGCTGTAAAAATAGGGCACAAAATTACTTGATCAGCCTTTTTAAATGATAAAGTAAACTCTTTCTTTAAGTCTTTAAGTCTTGAAATTCTATGTGGTTGAAAAATACAAGTAATTTTTTGTTTTTTATAAGCTTCTCTAACACTATTCAGAACTTCTCTTATTTCCGTTGGATGATGAGCATAATCATCATAAAATTCTGCACCTTTAAAAGAAAATAATTTATTAAATCTTCTTTGAACACCTTGAAAATTAAGAAGGCCTCTTTTGATAATTTTTTTTGATATTCCGATAGTTATACACACAGCAATTGCTGCTGTTGCATTTCTTATGTTATGTATCCCTAAAATAGGTATTTTAATATTTTTTATTGTATCCTTTTTTTTTCCAGGCAAAAATATTTTTAAGTCAAATTTAGAAAAATTTTTATTTTGAGAAATATTCGTAATATTAAAATTAGATTTTTTGTTTACTCCATATGTATAATAATTTTTTATTTTAAGTTTTTTTATTATTTGCTTGTTAATTTTGTCATCCAAACATATGAAAGATTTTCCAAATGATGGGACTTTTTCTAAAAATTTTTTGAAAAGATTTTTTAAGTTTTCCATATTCTTATAATAATCCATATGCTCCCTATCAATATTTGTTATAATTGAGTAAGTTGGCAACACTTCTATAAAACTTCCATCGGATTCATCTAATTCCAGAATACTCCAATTACTATTTCCCAATCTGGCAGAATTATTAAAAGAATTTAAAACTCCACCGTTAACGATCGTGGGATCAATTTTTGTTTTTGAAAATATTGATGCAATTAAAGACGTGGTTGTCGTCTTGCCATGAGAACCGACTACTGTAATGTTTTTTGTCAAAGAAGCGATATGCCCAAGCATCTCACCTCTTTTATAGATTGGTAAATTTTTCATTTTTCCCTCTTTAAACTCAGGGTTATTTTTTTTTATTGCTGACGATATAACTAATACTGTGGCTTTGTTTATATTTTTCTTACTATGTCCTATAGAAATTTTAATCTTTTTTTTTTTTAATCTTTCAATATTTTTATTTGAGGAAATATCTGAACCTTGTATTTGAAAACCCATACTATGCATTATTAGCGCTAACCCACTCATACCT
>CACCHS010000020.1 GCA_902545825.1 uncultured Pelagibacteraceae bacterium | reverse complement strand
AAGAAATAAGCAAACTTTAGCTGCAATTCAAAAAGGGTATGATTTAATTTATCATGCTTATTTAATTGACGAAGATTTTAGAGGTGAATGTGACTTTCTGATAAAATCAAATATGCCATCCAATCTTGGTGATTTCAGTTATGAAGTTTATGATACAAAAATTACCAGAAAGCCAAGACCAAGACATATCCTCCAAATAACTTCTTACTCACATATGCTAAACAAAATACAAGGAATCGTTCCTCAAAAAATGTATTTAATTGATGGAACTGATAAAACTAGACATTATAAAACAAAAGAATATTTAGATTTTTATCTCTTTACCAAAAACAATTTTGAAAAATATCTTAAAAATATTTCTAAAGAAAAAATATATCCTGAAAAATGTGATCACTGTGAAATATGTGATTTTGCAGATGAATGTAAAAAAATTTGGGAAAACGATAATTATATAAATCAGGTTGCAAAAATTAATAGATCACAAATAGAAAAACTAAAAAAGATTGGAATTAAAACAGTTGAAAAACTAGCAAATTGTTATCCTGATAAGATTAAAGTCAAAATTAACAAACAAACATTAAAAGATAGAATATCTCAAGCTAAGCTACAGGAGGAAAAAAGAAAAACAGGTAAAACTAAGTATATAATTTTAGATCCAGATGTAGGAAAGGGTTTTTATAATCTACCAAAACCTGATGAAGGTGATTTATTTTATGATATAGAGGGTTTCCCTCAAGAAGATGGAAGAAGTTTCGAATATCTTCATGGAATATATTACAAAAAAGGTAAAAATTATGAATTTAAAACTTTCTGGGCTAAAGATTTTGAAAAGAAATATGAAAAAGAAAATTATATTGAATTGATAAAATTCTTTAAATCTCATTTTAACAAACATCCTAAGTCACATATTTATCACTATGCTGATTATGAAAAAAGATCTTTAAGACAATTAGCAAGCTTATACTCTTCAGATTATCCAGAAGGTTATAATTTTGTAGATACACTTTTGCGAGAAGAAAAGTTTATTGATCTTCAATTAATCATTAATCAAAGTGTAAGAACCTCAGAAAAAGATATGTCCCTTAAATCTATTGAGGGAGTTTTATACAATTTTAATAGAAAGGGAGATGTAAAAAAGGCTGAAGATAGCGTTAGACTTTATGATTTTTGGTCGGCTACCAAAGATGAAAAAACAAAAAAAAATATAATTAAGTATAATGAAGAGGATTGTGTATCCACTTTTTATTTAAGAGATTTTTTAGTTTCAAATAAACCAGAATCTATTGATTGGTTTTACAAAAAAGAAAAGTCAGAAAAACCCAAAAAACCAGAAAAAAAATATCAACATAAAAAACCTGTAGAAGAGTGGGAAAAAGTTGAAGCTGACCTTCTTAAATCTTTAGAAAAGAAAAATTTAAAAGATAATCCATTAACAGAAACTATCAGAAATCTTATAGGTTTTCATCGAAGAGAACAAAAGCCTGAATGGTGGTCAATTTATGATAAAATGAAAAAAAGTCATGACGAATTAGAGGACGATACAGAATGTATAGGTCAGTGTGTTCTGCAATCTCCAGAACCAGAAAAAATAGAAAAAGATTTTATCTTTACTTATCAATTTAATGATCAGGATTATAAATTAAAAGCAGATAAAGAATCTTATGTTTATGACGCCCATTCTCTTACAAACATTGGAAAAATAAATGAAATTATTGAAAATTCACCAAATAGAAATTTAATTAAAATTAAAATTACAGACCGGTCTTTTAAAAAAATTGGTGAAATGCCAAGTGTTGTTTCACTCTCAAAAGGAAAACCCCCAGGTATTGAACCTCTTGAACAAGCTTTAAATAGATTTGTAAAAGATTACATAAATAACAAGGGATTGAACTATAAAGCTATTATGGATCTTTTGGAAAGAGAAAATCCCAATCTCAAAAATATAAAATCTGGCAACAAACTAATTGATGAAAATAAAGATATAACAAATGAGTCAATTACTGTTGTTAAACAAATGGATCAAACATGTTTAAGTATTCAAGGTCCTCCAGGAACAGGAAAAACTTATACCTGCGCGAAAGTGATAATTGAATTAATAAAAGATAATAAAAAAGTTGGTGTTTCTAGTAACTCGCACGAGGCAATAAAAAATCTTTTATCAGAAATTGAAAGACAAGCTAAATCCGAAAATTTTGAATTTAAAGGAATGAAAAAAAGTAAAAAATCTAACCTTTTTAATGGCGAATTTATTGTTGATATAATTGGTAGGTATACTTCCGAACAATTAAAAGATTTTTCATTAGTTGCAGGAACCGCGTGGTTTTTTTCTGATGAAAGATTGAAGCAAACATTAGATTATCTTTTTGTAGATGAGGCAGGTCAAGTTAGTTTAGCCAACACAATATCGATGGCAACTTCTACCAAAAATCTAGTTTTGATTGGAGATCAAATGCAACTTTCACAACCATTAAAAGGAACGCATGAAGGATACGCAAAATTAAGTTCCTTAGATTTCATTTTAGAAGATAAAGATACCATTCCACCAGAACAGGGTATTTTTTTAAGAGAAACAAGAAGATTAAATAAAAAAATTTGTAAATATATTTCTGATAGCTTCTATGATTCAAGATTAGTTCCTCATGAAGTTACAAAAAAAAGAAAATTAAAATTAGAACTAAATGATATTGGTGATGAAGGGATTTTCTATATACCTACAGATCATTTTGGAAATTCACAAAGATCTGATGAAGAAGCCGAAATAATTCATAATTATTACTCAAAAATAATTGGCACGAATTATGAAGATGAAAAAGGTAAATCTCAAATTGATGTCAAAGATAATATGGTAGTTGCACCATTTAATGTGCAGGCCAACAATATTAAACAAAAACTTTTAAAAAAATTTTCAAAAGACACTAGAGTTGCAACTATCGATTTATTTCAAGGGCAAGAGGCTAAAGTAGTATTTATATCTATGACAAGCTCAGACGCTGAAAATTTACCTCGTCATAAAGGTTTTTTCTTTAGTAGAAATAGACTTAATGTTGCCATATCTAGAGCTCAAAATGTGGCTATAATTTTAATGAGTCCAAAACTTTTAATGGCTTCTGCTAATACAATTGAACAAATGAAATTAATTAATAATTTTTGTAAACTTTTAACTTTTAAGTTAAAAAAATGAAAAAAAAAAAATATAAATTTTCATCTCGAAATATAAATCAAAGTCCTAAAAAGGCTTGTAATTGTGATAGCTGTAAAGAGATGAGGTCATTAGATAGAATTGATAGAGTTTCCAGATGGGTCTTAGGAACAATAAAATGGACTTATGATTTTGGATATATTTTTGGTTCTGGAGCTTTTAATGAAAGAGCTTACCCATTAGAAAAATTTGAAAAATTAGAAGAAACTGAAAAAAAATATTTAATTGAAACATGCTCGCAAGCCTACAAACCTTTCAAAAAATACTTACTTGTTTATGTATGCTATCTGTTTGGAGCATACTTTCAACAATGCAAAAGGCATAAAATAAAATTTAAATTTGAAAAAGATTTTCTAATGACTCAGTTATTGAGTTTTCGAAAAATGGTTAAAAAATTTTATAAAGAACCGAATAAAAAAACAAATTTATGGTTACCAATGTTGGATGATTTATTTGGAAAGAAAGATTTAAATTTGAATAAAAATTTTTTCTTAGCGATGCTACCCCCTTTAACAAACCAGCAGTTAGAATATATTATTGATTGGTTTATCAAAAATAGAAAAGAAAAAGCTGTAGAAAGCGTATTTTATAGTGCAGCTCATTATCTTCATTTAGAACTAGACGAAAATTCAAGTTTTTCTAAAATTAAAGAAGATGGTGAAATGATAGACTCTCTTTCTTTCAAATTGTCTCAAAAGGATTTTAAAGGATTTGATAAATCAATACTTACGACAGAAATTTCACTTAGATATTCTTTTGTATACTTAGCGCTTTCTTCTTATGAAGTATTGAAATACTTATTTGTTAAATCAACTCAAGAAGATAAATTTCTTAACCAATTAATCTCAATCGGCCCTGATATTGTATATCAGGCAAAAGAATTTAACGCAGAATAAATTTGGACAACTATTGGGAATTATTATTCCTTAAAACCAACTAGGCTAACAAAACTGTTAATAGGATATTTTTTTCTTTTATCTGTTTTAAACAAACCACCAAAAATAACTTGATATAAATCCATATAATTATCTATAAATTTTTTATTTTTTCCTTGAGTTATTTTTTTTTCAAATGGTTTTAAAAGATTATATTCACCATCATCTAATTCAATTATTTGCATACTTACAGATCTTATTTCTTGATCATAGTTAAGTTTTTTAGACCACCAATCTTGATCATTTTGAATATTTAAAATAATCAAAGTTTTATCAATGATTTTAAATCCCATAATTTTTTCATAATCTTTATGATTGATGAAATAACTTGGAATAAAAAAAATACCAGCAGACTTCACTTTCAATTCATTGACGGTACCACTGATTATTTTTTCATTAATCTTAGATGAAAATTCTTTTTTAAGAGTTTTTTTCTTTATATGATCTTTTAGATATTTAAATAAAGCTTTGTTATCAACTTTATGACCTGTATCAAATTTTCCACCTATATTAACACAATTTAGATTTCCTATTTCTCTAACATCGGGTTTACTTTTAAAAATATCTAGAATTCCCATAACCTATTTAACCTTATAATTTAATGTTTGTCTTTAACTTATTAATTGTTTCTTTTAGATTTTTTTGATCTCCGTCAGCTACTTTAATTAATTTGCTTAACTCATTAATGATATTTTCTTTATCTTTTTTCAAAAGTGTTGATGCTTCTTTAAAAGTATTATCTATTTTAACTTGAATAGACTTTGGATTAGCCATTTTCATAAATGAAAGCATGCTTTGAGTTCGCTTATCCCCAAAATTCTTTTTGAATAATTCTTGTTCTTTCTTTGAAAATTTTTTATCAGATAAAAAGACATCAATAGAACCCCACATCAAAGCTCTACTTACAACGTCTTTGTTAGTATAATCAACTTCATCTCCAATTACTTTTTTTATGCTTTCATTAATCTTTTCATCAGCTTCTTTGAGATCAAAACTTCCCTTTTTCCCTGTTTCAAAAATTTTGTTATATTCATTAGACATTGAAAACCATATCAAAGCTTGCATTCTATTTAAGAAATTGGGATGTGTAGAATATAAAAGGTTTTTGTCGCCTCTTATTTCTTTTAATTCTCTAAGCTGATCTAAATAACTACTAAAATTAAATTTTAAATATTTATCACTTAGACCTGAGGTAATTTTTAACATAGCTCTCAAGGAAGCTTCTAAACTTCCACAGCCAATGAACCCTATTCTATCCGCGCTAATTTCCGCTGCTCTTGAAAAATTTAAAAGATTCAAAGCTTCTACTCTATTTGCAGAAGAATTGGCCTGGGGGTAAAGTGCATGCTGATAATAAAAATGAGCTACTTCATGGGCAATTACAGATTCTAATTCTTCACCATTTAAAAGCTCAATTAATTTTGATGTTAATATGATTTCAGCACTATCCCCTAATGGCATCGCACTACACATAGCTTGCGTTTGAATGTGGTTAGCAGTTACAAAAAAATTTAAATTATTCTCGATTTTTAAACGCTTAAAAACATTTTCGATTGCTTTATTTATGTCAGGAAAAATTTCTTTGGTTACCTTTACAGAAGTTGAAAGAAGTTGATTTAGATTATTTGATTTTAAATCACTAACTTTTTCATAAGGGTTCTTTTTTAAAGAAATATTTAATTGTGAAGGATCGTCATACGAATATCTAAATTTATCTAAATTGTTCATTAACAATTGTATTTTTTTCTTAAATTTGCTGTTAATTCAACCATTTTTCGTGCTTGGTTTCTAATCTTTTCATTAGAGTTATTTGTTTGTCTATTCCATCTTGTGTATTCTTCTCTTAATTTTTTACATTTATCAGCATCGGTCATATCTTTAGAGAAATTGAATATAGTTTCTTCACTATCTTCATCACTCTCTTCAATAGTCTCAATATTTGCAATTGTTGAGGTTTTCATTTGCTGAAAACGACTTAGATCAAGTTCAAGTGCTCGTGCAGTATTGTTTAATAATTTATCTTCTTCTTTACTTAAACGATCATCGGAACCTGCAATATTTAACAATAAATTCATAGCATCATATCTTTTTGAAACAGAAGATTTGTAATTAATTTCTTTTACAATTTCAGATAATGAAAGTTTATTACTTTTTAATAATTCAAGTGTATTCTTTAATAAAAATGAATATTTTATTTTTTGATCAGTACTATCCTCAAAATAATTCTTCCAAATGATTTCTGTATTGATCCAGCTCTTTATCGAATCGATCCCTGCTGTATTGATTTTTTTTTCTGAATAAGCAACTGCCATACCTAATTGTACAATTTTTTCATTGATATCATCTTCATATTGATCAGCATCTAAATATCCAGGCTCTTCAAAATTTAAATCATATAAAGTTTCAACATCAAAATATAAATCTTTCTTATTTTTAATTTTACCATTTTCAAACTCTGCATTTAATTTTGTAACACTTACAACAAATTTAAGTTTTCTTTTTCCTCTATTTGGTGGAATTACTAAAGACGCAGGGAATCTAAATATGGGTGTCCACATATTGTAGGCATATCCAAAACCAACTTTCATATTCCTTTTTTGTTTTAGCAAAAATTTATCATCTCTATATGGATCAGTTAAACCTTGTAGGGGTATTTCTTTATTTTCGTCTGTTACATCAAAAACATAACAAGTAAATTTTGCTTCCTCATTTTCAATTTTTGTTTGATCAACTTGATCCTGGGTAAATCCCAGCATTCCAATTGCTTCTACGTCGTATACTTTTAGGTTTTCAACCTGCTGTTCTTCTATTTTAATTCTTAACTGTTCAAGTTCATCCTGATCATAATTCCACTCATCTTCGTATTCTTTGTCGTTTTTTCTTTCTGTAATTTTATTGTTTTTATGATCTTCGTTATGTTTTTTTATAAATTCTTCTGTTCGAGAAAGAGTACTTTTAGTTTTAATATTTTTTTTAGGTTTATTTTCAGTTTTGTTATCTGTTCTAAAAATTAAATAAAGAACTATAATTAATGGTACTATAAATGGCCTTAATTTTTTGAACCAATCTTCATTTTGCTTACTTTGTGTAACTGAATTTTCTCTTGGTAATTTTTTAATTAATTCTTGTAATTGTTCATTACTAAGTTTTGGTGTTATATCTCGAGTATTTTCATTTGATTTTTTTATAAAATTATCTCTTGAATTTTCTGATGCATGTAAATTTGAGATAAAAATAATTATTAAAAACAATAATGAAATTAACAATTTCATTTATTCAATGGATATTTTTTCTATTTGTTTCTTAGCATCATCTAATGTTGCTGTAGTCTCTGGCGTAAGTTCGATCTCATGTGAATTTCCAGACTCTACATCAGTAAACATACAATGCATTTTGCCAGATTCATCATAAGAATAAGTAATATCTATTGGTTGGTTAGCAGGTCTTCCTTTTGGTAATTTTAACATTTCTTGATGAATGATATTTACAAACTCTTTATTATCTTCAGGTCCTTCACTCTGAGTTACATTACATTCTAACTCCTCCTGCCCTTCATTAACAGTTGTGTATCTTTTGGTGACTGAAACTGGAAGTTTAGTATCTCTTTCAATGATAATAGTATTTCCAACCACTCTTTTACCTGTATGAATATCTGTAACGTATGCAAGTGTTCCCATGTAAAAATTACAAACATCGGTTAGATTAACTTCTTGTAAAGCTTCTTGTTGTTGATCACTGAGTGTTTCTTTTTCAGTTTTTAGACCAGCATAAATCGCTGCACCACATACTACTGCCTCATCAACATTAACTCCTTTTACAGGAGGTTTACCCATAATTTGTGTTAACACTTTTGTAACAATTGGGATTCTTGTACTACCGCCAACAAGCAACGTTTGGTTAATTCTACTTGGTTTCATTCCTGATGCTTCCATAGCTTCCTCAATTAACATTTTAATTTTTTCAATATAAGTTTGAATAGACTCCTCAAATTCCTCTTGGGTAATTTCTATTTGTTGGGGTCCTTTAGGACCATTTATGTTTGTACTAACTTTATTTTTAACTGATAAAATTTTTTTAATCTCTTCTGCTTTTTGAATATATTCTTTATTATTTTCTATATCTATTTCAACTTTATGAATTTCATAATATTTTTTTTTAATTAATTTTGTGATTTCTTTATCAAAATCTTTTCCACCTAAATATTTGTCACCTCTTGAAGTTAGCACATCAACTTTTTTATTTTTTACCTCAGCAAAAGTTACATCAAAAGTACCTCCTCCAAGATCAAAAATCATCACTCTGCCACCAATCTCTACGCCAGGTAAACTTGCATAGTGTAATACTGCTGCAGTTGGTTCATTAATTAATTCAATTACTTCTAAGTCTGCTAATTTTGCTGCATCTAAAGTTGCTTGTCTTGCCTTTTCAGCAAACATTGCGGGAACAGTGATTACAACTTTTTTAACATCAGTTGTATAATCTTTTAATTTTTTTAGTATTAATGAACTAACTTGAGCAGGTGTATAACTATCAACTAAATCTTTATCATCAACCCATTTCCCTTGATCTAGTGAATAAACAACATCATTTTCCATTTCTCTTTTAGTTTGAAGAACAACTTTATTAGGTTCATTTTTTATATAAGAAAGTGCTCGGTCTCCTACAATTACATTTTTTCCATCAATATAAATTGCTGATGCAGTTATTTTTCTATTATCTTCAAGGCTAGATAAAACCTCGGGGTTTCCTAGGTCATCTAAACTTGCTATTGCTGAAAACGTTGTTCCAAGGTCAATTCCAATTACTTTTGACATTAATTTTATTGTGTTAGATTATATTTAATGGAAACTATAATTGATCAGTTAGATAGTGTAAATTCTAATAATTCTTTAGAAAACATAAAAGATCCAGAAAAAATAGTAAATTTAACAATTAAAAATTATAATCAAGAAATAAATTGGAAGAATTTAGAAAAATTTAGCAAATTACAAATATTGTATTTAGAAAACTGTTATATAGATGATTATTCTTTTTTTACATGTGTCTCAAAAATTAAAAGTTTAGAAACTTTAAAATATAATCACGAATGTTATTTCAAAAGATCCGATAAAAAAGTATATATAAAATTACCTCAATTAAAAAAAATTTCCTTTATATGTCCAAGCAAAGATGAGCCAGACTTAAGTATGCTTGATCAATATGATAAAAAGTACAATTTAAACAATTTTATAACTGCTTTTCCAAATTATCCCTCTGCATACCAAAATATAAATGAAATAGAATTTGTAAATTATGAAAGTTTTTTAGAAAAAGTAAAACAAGAAGACGTGGAATATGACAATTATGATATTTATGAAGGAAAAGACATTTATTTTCAGTGTGATATTTATAATCTTCTTAGGTTAAAAAATTTAAAAAATTTAAAACTTTCAGAAAATAATGAGGATATATTTAATCATAAATTATTAACTGAAAAAATTTTATCTTTACCTAACTCAAAAAAAATAACGATTAATAATTACTCTATACAACAATATAGGGATAAACTTATAAATACAAAAACACTTGTTTTAAATTTTGATTTTTTAGAAGAGGAACAAAGAAACCTTACTAATGTAAACAAATCATCTATATTTAAAGATGCTTTAGAAGTTCATTATCCTTCACAATACCGTCTTGGTTATTCAAAGTTATTTACCGAAACACTCAAATCAAAATTTGATAATGTAATTATTTATTCAACCGAAGAGTTTTTAGAACATCATTTTGAATATTTTGAAACCTTTGATTTTTACAGAGAAAAAATAATAAAAAATAAATCAGTTAAATCGATCACATTTGAATTTAATAACAATCAAGATCAAAAATATCAATGGAATAAAGGACATAGAGACCATCATCAATATTTCATAACTCTTTTAAAAGAAACTATTGAAAAAAAAATCAAAGTGAAAATTAATTTTAAAAAACAAGATGGATTAAGTGATAAGTTTAATTCATACATTGATATATTTCATTATTTTTCATTACTACAATCTAACGAAAAATTAAAAAAGTATTTTGAAATTACAAATATTTCTCTAAATGAAATAAATAAATTTATTGAGCAAGTTTATTTTAATGAAATAAAAACAATAATTGTAATTGATGACCAATCAAAATCGAAGGCTTTAAAAAAATTTAAGGATATTGAACTTTTAGATGCGCATTTAGATGACTGGTCAGATTTTTCTATTCATGAGGGGCCTGTAGATTTCGGTAAAGCTAGTGGAAAACTTGAACACTCATTTCAAGACCTATTTGAATATGATTTTTTTGCATGTTGGGAAACGGAAGAATTTAAACTTAATCCTGGTTGCTGTGTACCTGTAGTAAGGAAAAGCTATTTAGATAATTCAAAAAAAATAATATTTAATAATCTTGAAAATATTCATTTTAAATATTTAGATGTCAAAAGTTACCCTAATCATGAAAAAATATTCAAAAATAAAACATTTACGTTTCCAAAATCAATAAATTTTTCAAAGGTCAAAATATTTTCAATATTAAATTCACCACCTTGTTCCTTAAACTCATTTGAAAAACTTGAGAAATTAGAAAAGTTATTTTTTATAAACAACATTGATTACGAAGATGCAAATTGGAATATAGTTCCTACATTTAAAAAATTAAAAAAAATTAAAATAGCTTTACTGCATCCAATATCTGACAAAAATAGAGAATTAAATGTTACTAATATTGAAAATTCTTCTGATTTAGAAGATATAGATTTAAGTATAGGTGAAACTCTCAATTATGATGAAACTAGATGGAATACAACTGATGTTGATTTAAAAAATTTTAATAAACTTAAAAAATTAAAAAAATTAAAACTTAATAAGATTGATCAATCATTGATCAAAAATCTCAATAATCTTGAAAATTTAGAAGAGTTAGAAATCGTCAATCCTTGTATGATTACAGAGGAAATGAAATCAGATGATGGAACAGTACAAAAACCTTTGACTGAAGATGATTTTCATTTTTTAAAAAATTCAAAAAAATTAAAAAAATTTAGAATTTTGTTTCCAAGATTTGGTCCAGAGCAACAAATTGATGTAAATATTGAAAAGTTTTTAAACTATATTAACCCAGATTTAGAGGAGTTTGAGATATGGTGTGATTATGATAAAGACCGACTTTACTTAGCCCATCAATGGTATTTAAAATCAATTTCAAAATTTAAAAATATTTATTTTTTGAGGTTAGAAATTGATTGCAACAAAGGATGCGATATCGAACATGAATATAGCTCAGACGATAATTCCTTGTATCAGAAAGAGAAAATTAAAAGAGAAAAAAATGCAAAGGATCCAATAATAATTGATTTAAAAAAATTAAAAGATCTTAAAAATTTATCAGATATACACGCTAGTTTTGATGAAAATATTGGAACCAGAGTTAAAAATGTAGAAGAATTAAATAATTTAAGTTTCAATATTACAATTTCTAATACAAATATTTTTTTGACTAAAGATTTAGAGAAGATATTTGAAAACTTAGGAACTCCTAGAGAAAAATATTTATACAATTATAAAAAGAATAATCGAGAAAAAGAGATTAGTGGTGTATATGATTTACCAGATGATAAAAGGAAAGAATATTACGAAATTGATGAAGTTGAAGAAAGTAAATTAAGAATTAATAATAGAAGCTTATTAACAATTCTTTCAGAAAGAATTAAAAAAAAGGACAAAAAGGAAAAAAAGTAAATTGAGGTTCTATTTTAATCTCCAAATAATTAGGGGAGAGAAAGTCGCAAATACAAAAGAAATAAATAATAAATTAGTATAAATAATTTCTGAAAAAAAATCTGTTGAAATAATAACACCTACTAAAATTGATTTTGAAAAGTCTGTACTTGGAAAAAATAATAAACCAATTATCAAGCCAAATAAAATTGATAAATATGCTTTTTTTTCGCTAAATTTTTTATTATAAAATCCATAAAAAATACTTAAGACTGCAGCACAACAGAGCAAATCAGCTAACAAAAATAGATATAAAATACTTAAACCTTTTGAAGCAACTAAAAAGGTGATGATAGATAAAACAATCAATATCTGTTTTGAGAATAAAAGATAATCTTTTTTTCCTTTAAATATTTTATTTCCATCAACTATTATCAAACTAGATATTGCATTAATTAAAGTGTCTATACTGCTTACAGTTAATGATATTGCTAAAATAATTATTACAATTGACAATATCATTCCATTTTCTTTCAATATTAAAGAAAAGAATGCAAGATCAGGAATAACCGTTTCATTTTGTGATACTGCAACCAATCCAGAAAACCCCATTAAAAATACTATTGGAATAATTATAAAAAATGAAAAAATTAAACTTTTTTTTAATATTTCATTATTTTTTGCAGCATAAACTCTTTGCCAATTTCCCTGATGAAAAAGATTTGTTGCAGCAACCGCAATAAAAAAAGTTATTCCCGCGGTAAAATTAGGCAAGTAGTTTGAGCTTAGAAGGTATGGTTTATTTTGACCGATATATTCGAAATTGAAATTACCTGAATTTAAGGAAAATAAATTACCATAGACTATCACTAACAATAACACAAATATTATGAATTGAATATTATCTGTGAATAATGACGCTCTTAAACCACCATACAAAGTATAAACCAAAGATGTAATTACAACTAAACCAGCTGTAATCCACAAACTTGTTCCAGCAATATACTTTAATAAAAGAGCAACTGCGGTTACCTCAGCAATTAAAAATATTGTCATATAAAATATGGATAAAAACAAAATAAGTTTAAATAATTTATTTCCATATCTTGCTCTAATAACCTCAATGAATGTTTTTCCTTTAGGAAAATTTTTTCTAAATTTTCCACCTAAATTAATAAGTATAAATAATGGAAATGCAGTTCCTAATGCATATCCAATAACAGCTCCTATTCCTCCCCATGTTGCTGCAGATGCAGGACCAAATAATATCCAGGCACCTAAGGCAGAGGCAATGAGGCTAGATGTTAAAGAAAATACACCGATGGATCTATTCGCTAACAAATAATTATCAAGACCTCGGTATTTTTTAGAATAAAGTATTCCAACCGCTATAAATAAAATACTTATAGCCAAGATAATTAATATTGAACTTGTTTGACTTATTAAATTTATTTGATCCAATTTTTCCCTTTCTGAATTACCGGACAGGTTCAAAGGGTATATTCTCAGTCAATTAAGACACCCCTAGTTAATTATATCATAATTAAATTATAACCCTAGATAAAAAACTAGGGTTATAATCTAACTTATATATTATTTAGAGATTAAAACTGTTCTGACTCTGTTGAGCCTTCCATAGCGGTGGTTGAGCTTTGCCCGCCGCTTATAGTATTCGAAACTGCATCGAAGTATGATGTTCCAACTTCACGCTGATGCTTTACACTAGTGTAACCATCTTTTTCTCTGGCAAATTCTTGCTGTTGAATTCTTGAATATGCTGTCATACCCTCTTTTTTATATTTTTCAGCTAATTCAAATATTGCAATATTCTGAGTATGAAATCCAGCTAGAGTTATAAATTGAAACTTATATCCCATTTCACTTATTTTTTGTTGGAATGTAGCTATTTCCGCATCTGATAAATGTTTTTTCCAATTAAAAGATGGAGAGCAATTATAAGCTAATAATTTTCCAGGATATTTAGAATGTATTGCGTCAGCAAATTTTTTAGCCTCCTCTAAATTAGGTGTTGCTGTTTCGCACCATATTAAATCTGAATAAGGTGCATATGCTAATCCTCGAGATATTGCTTGTTCAATTCCATGTTTTACGTAGTAAAAACCTTCTGGAGATCTTTCTCCTGTTAAAAAGGGTTTGTCATTTTCGTCATAATCGTTTGTAATAAGTTTTGCAGCATTAGCATCTGTTCTAGCTAAAATTATCAATGGAACATCTGCAATGTCTGCGGCAAGTCTTGCAGCCTTTAAATTCTTAATCATTGTGCCTGTAGGTACTAAAACTTTACCACCCATGTGACCACATTTTTTTTCACTTGCTAACTGGTCTTCAAAATGTACTCCCGCAGCTCCGGCTCGAATAAATTTTTTAGCTAGTTCAAAAACGTTTAAAGGTCCACCAAAGCCTGCCTCGCCATCGGCAATAATTGGTAGCATGTAATCTACTCTATCTTTTGATTTCATATCTCCATCTTTTATTTCCATATGTTGAATCTGATCTGCTCTTATTAAAGCATTATTCATTGATTCAACTAATTTAGGAGCACTGTCATACGGGTATAACGATTGATCAGGATACATTTCTCCTGCACTGTTTGCGTCAGCAGCTACCTGCCATCCACTTAAATAGATTGCTTTTAAACCTGCTTTTGCATGTTGTACTGCATGATTTCCTGATAAAGAACCTAATGTATTAACATATGGTTCTGTGTTTAATAATCTCCAAAGCTTTTGAGATTGATGTTTGCACATTGAATATTCAATTTTTATTGAGCCTCTTAATCTTTCTACTTCCTCTGATGTGTAATCTCTTTTAATTCCAGCAAATCTTTTTAATTCATAAGAAACTTTAGTTTCCGAGCTCATATTAAATTCCTATTTTGTAAGATTTATAAGACTTAAAGGTACTAATTATCTTTACCAAATTCGTTGGTAAATTCATTCATACCACTTGAACCCCAATCACAATGATCATCTCTTAAATAAATTCCTGATCTATTTTCGTGATTCTGAGGCTCATTATTGTAGTTTTGAGCCTTATTATCTTGGTTTTTGATCTTGTTTTTGTCGTTCATGTAAACTTTATAATTTACAAAGTTTACAAAAGCTACTTTTTTTTCTAAAAAGCTTGTAAAATATGGAAATTTATTGTAAATAATAATTTACAAAATTTACAAATAGAAAATATGAGTCAATTAGATCTTAAAATAGGGCCAAAAATCAAGTCTTTTAGGAGACAATTAGGACTCCAGGCAAACAAGCTAGCAGAGCAATTAGGTATATCAGCAAGCTACCTTAACTTAATAGAAAGCGGGAAAAGAAAAATTGATGGAGATTTGCTTTTAAAGGTTTGCGAAGAACTGAAGATTGAGCTTTCTGATTTAACAAAGAAATCTGATTTAAATTTAGTTAACGACATTTCTGAACTGTTAGACGACCAATTATTTGAGGATTTAGATATTGTTGGTCCAGAAGTAAAAGATCTCGTAAATACAAATCCTAAAATTGCAAGAGCATTAATAAAACTTGGAGACCAATTTAAAGAAAAAGACCATGAGATGATTAATAAAGTCGAAAGCTTATCTGGCAAAATTATTGATAGTAGAAAAACTAGTTTTCCAGGAGAAGTAATTTCAGATTTTTTACAAGAAAAGAAAAATTATTTTCCAAAACTTGAAGATTTTGCGAATAAAGTTTTTGAAAAAGTACAAATGAATAATCGTACAAGATATATTGCTCTTTGTGAATTTCTTAAAACAGAATATTCAATTACTGTTAAAGATGTAATACCTGAGGAGTCAAAACCATTTTCAAAAATTTATAACAAAAACAAAAAAGAACTTTTATTAAGCGATTATAATTCACTGGAAACAAAAAAACTTCATGCAGCCGCACAAATTGCTCAGGAAGGTGCTATAGATATAATTAACGATTATTTATCTGAATTTAAATTTCCTTCTGAAGAGTCAAAAAGTTTAACCCAAATAGCTTTGTTAAATTATTGTGGGGCAGCAATATTAATGCCTTATAAACTTTTTCATTCTGAATGTAAAAAATTAAAATATGATTTAGAATTACTTCAAAACACTTTTGCTACATCTTTTGAACAAGTAGCTCATAGAGTAACTTGTTTACAAGACCCA
>CACCHS010000019.1 GCA_902545825.1 uncultured Pelagibacteraceae bacterium | reverse complement strand
TTTACAAATTCTTCAATACATTTTAAATCTTTATAATCTCCAAAGATGAAATCATCACAATAATTTTTTGCTGGAGCATCTTTATCGTCACAAAAAATTATAGTTTTAATATCTAGCTTTTTGGCAGCTACTGCTAATAAACTACCTAATTGACCTCCGCCTAATATTCCAAGATTAACTTTGGTCATCTATTTAGGCTTTTTTTTTACAGATTTTGTTTGTTTTGTCTTCCAATTATTAAGACGTTTTTTTAGTTTTTTATCAGAAAGGGAAATTATAGATGCAGATAAAAGAGCAGCATTAATTGCCCCATCAACTCCTATAGCAACCGTACCTACAGGAACTCCTTTTGGCATCTGAACAATTGATAATAAACTATCAAGACCTTTCAGTTTTTTACTTTCTATTGGCACTCCTAATACTGGTAAATTTGTTAAAGAAGCAATCATGCCCGGCAAGTGAGCCGATCCTCCGGCACCAGCAATAATTACAGAAAAATTATTTTTCTCAGCACTTTTTGCAAAATCAAACATTCTTTTTGGAGTTCTGTGGGCTGAGACTATCTTAATCTCATGTTTAATTTTAAGTATTTTGAGTACGTTCACAGCATATTTCATAGTTGAATAATCTGATTGACTACCCATCACAATTGCGACTTTATGGTTTTTATTCTTAATCATCCGCATGTTTTAATATCAAAAATTTTAACACTATTATATATGTATTTATATGAATTATAAAATTGATAATCTTCAATACTGTAATTGGTCAAGAGAGGTATTTCAAATAAATAGAGAAGCAGAACTTGATGCAGTTCATGTTACAGTTGTTTATCATGAAGATTATGATGAGTTTTTAGATAGAGTAAAAGAGTGGGATAATCATTTTAAAGAAAATTCAGATTTAATTTTTCTTGGAAAAAACTTTAAGGATATTGAAAGAGCAAGAAAGGAAAATAAGACTGCTATTTTCTTTGGTTTTCAAAATTGTTCACCAATTGAGGATGACATTGGTTTAATTGAAAAAGTTCATGAAAAAGGATGCAGATTCATGCAACTTACTTACAACAATCAATCATTACTAGCTACAGGATGTTATGAAAAAACTGACAGCGGTGTTACAAATTTTGGAAAAGAAGCTATAAAAGAAATGAATAGATTAGGCATTGTAGTTGACATGTCTCATTCAGCTGAAAAAAGTACTTTCGATGCAATTGATTTAAGCAAAAAACCAATTGCCATAACTCATGCTAATCCAAATTTTTGGCATAAAGTTTTAAGAAACAAATCAAATGATCTTTTAAAAGCACTGGCAAGTAGCAATGGAATGTTAGGTTTATCATTGTATGCTCACCATCTTAAAGATAGTACAAACTGTAAACTAGAAAGTTTTTGTGAAATGGCTGCAAGAACAGTTGATATAATGGGAATAAACAATGTAGGTATAGGCTCAGACCTTTGTTTAAATCAACCTGATTCTGTTGTTGAATGGATGAGAAATGGAACATGGACAAAAACAAAAAATTTCGGAGAGGGTTCAAAAAATAAACCCGGATTTCCTCAACAACCAGATTGGTTTTTGGATGCCAGAGGTTTTAAAAATCTACAAACAGGATTAAAAAATATAGGTTTTAACAACGAGGATACAAATAAAATTTTAGGTAATAATTGGTATAATTTTTATAAAGGTATTAATTGATGAAAATTAATCTTAGAGATCCAAAGAAAATAATGAAATTATCAAAACTTGGATGTTTCCATCAATCCAAATTATCTTTCCTACGTTCATTTTTAAAAGAATTTAAAACCTGGAAATATAATAGGGATTTATTTGATTTGGATGAAAATGGATTTGGAAGAGCAGTTTACTCATTTAGCAAAAACAAAAGAATTTATTCATTAATATGTTTTGCTAATAAAATAGATGACAAAGAAAGGTCTGATAGAGTTATCGCAACGAAATGGGACGCAGCATTTACTTTACACGATGGTATACCTAGTAAAAATGATTTAGATCGCTTAAGCGAAAATGTTCCTAAACAAGAGGGGTCTCCTGAGCGTAAAGAAAATGTAAATTGGTCTTTTAGGACGTTTAATAAAGAAAAGAAAAAACTAGATATGTCATTACCTAGTGACCATTCAATTAAAAAAGAGGTGGTTCTAAAAAATCTGATAAAAAATCAAAATAATGATTTCATCGCTTGGATTGGTCATGCAACATTTTTAATAAAATTAGGTGACACAACAATAATTACAGATCCAGTTTTTTCAAGAAATGCTGGTCCATTATTTTTTGGACCCAAAAGATATGTTGACCCAGCTTTAAATTTAAATGAATTACCAAAAATTGATTTATTTTTACTTACACATAATCATTACGATCACTTAGATATAAAAACTATAAGAAAATTTCCGTTTAAAGATGCAAAAGTTTTGACAGCTTTAAAATTAGGAAAATATTTTACCAACAATAGGTTTAAAAATGTAAAAGAGTTAGATTGGTATGATGAAGTAAAAATAAATGATTTAAAAATAACATTTTTGCCTGCCGTGCATTGGTCTAAACGAAGCCTAACAGACACTAATAAGACTCTTTGGGGTAATTTTTTAATTGAGTATAAAGGAAAAAAAATATTTTTTGCATGTGATACTGGGTATGGAGAAGTTTATAAAAAATTGGGTAAAGACTACGGGCCAATTGATTTAACAATGATAAATATTGGTGCTTATGATTTTAGACCTATGTTTGAAAAGTCCATTTATCATACTACGCCAGAGGAAGCGCTAGAAGTCGCAAAAGACCTAAAAAGCAAAAAGGTTTTGGGCACTCATTGGGGTACGTTTGTTCTATCGTTAGAGCCTATATTAGAACCTCCAAAAAGATTTAAAAGAAATGCCAAGAGTTTTGGGTTTAATGAAGATGATGCTTTAATATTCAAAATTGGTCAAATTGAAAATTTAAATTATATTTTAAAATAATTAAATTTCTAAACTCATATAACAAGAGTTTGGATCTTTTTTGTAATGTGCAAATGGATTACATTCAACAAAACCAAGTTTTTTAAATAAAGCTCTAGCAGGAATAAAAAAGTCACCGGAGCCTGTTTCAAGACTTAGTTTTTTGATTTTAAGTTTTTTTGCCTCTATTATTAGGTGTTCTAAAATTTTTATGCCATAACCTTTTTTTCTAAACTCATCCACAACCCTTATGGATTTAAATTCACCATGGTTCTCTTCTAAAAATTTCAAAGCACCACAGCCAATAAGCTTGTTCTCCTCCCAAAGACTCCAGAATTTTATACTTTCAACTTTTAAACCTGGAATATCAAGGACATGAGCACTACCTTCGGGTGAAACAGATCTTAGTTCTTTAAAGTGTTTCTCAAGAAGAGTATTTACCTCAGGATTTTCAAAATTACCTTCAATTGAATTCATAAATTACCTGTAGGTATATTATAAAATTTTTATAAGCTAAATGATTTTATGAATTAAATTATCAATCGATAAAATATTCTGGGATTTTTTCAATATTTGACTTTACTGAAGTAAAAAACTCGTCTGAGCTAATTTTGATATTATTTGTTCTTCTATTTGAGTAATTTTTCAATTTATTTTTACCTTGTTGATGATAGTTTTTAGTGTTTTCTAATAACAACCTAGCATGATCAATAGTCGATTTGCCTGTTGTTTTTTGTAATGTTTCATTAAGACCATAACTTAATCCTGCTTGGTAGATGTTTCCAGATGAACCAATAGTGTAGGCAGGTCCAATAAGTGAGGCTGTAGACTGGAGACACCCTGTCAGAAATAATAGTGCAAAAATTTTAATATATTTTCCCATGATTTAAATAAAATCTGTGGGTACTGATATTTAGAATTTTTACAAGGTGCTAGAAAATAGTTATCCACATATGTTCATAATGAGATCGCTCAAATTGCTTTATAACCATACTCGAGACAAGCATCTGTGACAGAATGGTAGAGCGACTCACCAAAACTTCTTAAAGATATAATTCTTATTTGATTTTTACTATCTTCGATATTGTCAATTGTAATAGTGATTCCATTATAGACTGTATTCGTACAATTATTCTTGGTTAAGCTCTCAATATCAAATGGTGATCCTTTTTTAATTACCTCTAGTACATCTGAGCCTTGAAGCTCAATTATAGATCTTGAATGAGAAATATCTGTAACTGCAAATTCAGTCGTAGAAAACTTTTCATTGAGTTCATTTAAAAGATTATTTGAGGAAATAACTAACCAATTCTCTGGCCCCATCCATAAAATTCGTGTTTGATCATTTGAGTCTACTTTAAGTACTTCAGGAAAGTTGAGATTATCAACCATTAACTCAGTTTTATTTTTTTTTGAATTTTTAAATTTTACAACTTGATAAATAAAAATATTTTTAATTTCTTTTATTTTTATTAATTGATTTTCATCTTTATTTTCAAAATTACCGTATTGACCTAAATGATGGACTTTATTTAAGGAAGAAATACTTGTCATGACCTAACTCTTTCTCCTTTTGGATCTACATAATGAGAAGATACAATTTCAACAGGAATTGATTTACTTTTCAGTGGTGATAGTGCAAATAGTTTTTGACCTATCATGTTTTTTCCATCTTTAATTATTGCAAGAGAAAAGGGATTATTATATTCGACACTCCAACAAGATGCTGAAACATGACCAAGCTTTGGATTGGGTAATTTCGCATTTGCGTCTCTAACAATATATGACCCCTCAGGAATGCTCGTTTTTTTATCTAGAGGTACAACACCAACTAATTTTTCTCTATCAGGTGAAATAAATGCCTCTTTTTGTAAAGATCTCTTTCCAATAAAATCTTTCTTTTTACTTAACAAACCTTCTAGTGAGCTATCAAATGGAGTAGTTCTACCATCAAGTTCTGAGCCAGCTACATGCCCCATTTCAATTCTTAAAGTTGATAAAGCCTCAGTGCCATAAGGTTGTATCTTAAATTCTTCTCCTAATTCAATTATTTTTTCCCACATAAAATTTCCATAATCTGACTCAACATTTACCTCGTATGCAAGTTCTCCTGAAAAGGAAATTCTAAAAATTCTAGCATAAACACCAAATAATTTCGTTTCGATAAATCCCATGAAAGGTAAACCTTCATTTGAGCAATCTGTTTCAGGAAAAAGTTTTTGAAGAAGATCTCTTGATTTAGGTCCGGCAATTGCAGCTCCAGCCCATTGCTCTGTTGTTGATACTACATTTACATTTAATTCAGGCCAAACTATTTGAAGATAATATTCTAAATGAGATAGAACATTTGCAGCTTGAGCAGTTGTTGTTGTCATATGGTAATGATTTTCTGAAACTCTTGTTGTAGTTCCATCATCCATTACTATTCCATCCTCTCTTAACATTACTCCGTATCTTGCTTTACCAACAGGAAGTTTTAACCATGCATTAGTATAAACTCTGTTTAAAAACTCTGCAGCATCTGGACCCTTCACATCAATTTTTCCTAAAGTAGTCACATCACATACCCCAACATTTTTTCTAACATTTTCTGCTTCTCTTTTTGAAGCATCAAATAATGTTTCATTTCCTTTTTTGTAATATCTTGGCCTCAACCAAAGACCTGCATCGACAAATACAGCATTATTTTTTTCATGCCATGAGTGCATTGGAGATTTTCTAGTTGGTTTAGAGTGTTTGCCAACCTCTCGACCTACAATCGCACCAATAGATACTGGGGTGTAAGGTGGTCTAAAAGTTGTATGACCAACCTCAGGTACTACTTTGTTTTCAATGTTTGAAACCAATTGTAAACCATTTAAATTACTAGTTTTACCTTGATCAGTAGCCATCCCTAATGTTGTATATCTTTTTACATGCTCAATTGATCTGTAACCTTCTCTTAATGCTAATTCTATATCTGAAACTGCTACATCATTTTGAAAATCTAAAAATCTTTTATACTTTTTACCTTTTGGTAATGGGACACACCAAAATTTATCATGTTTTGAATTTTTTTTCTCAACAACTGCAGGCACAGATAATTTATTTTCCTTGCTAGTAATTTTTTTTGATAGTTCGTATCCTGCTTCAAAGGAATTTTTAAGTGTATCATTCAAATTAAATATTCCATTTGCAGATCCAACTGTTGTTTCATTCTGTTTAGATTGACTTGGAATAAATGCATCAATATCTTCATTAAATTTTGTCTTACCTCCTGATTGAGATGCTAAATGAATTGTAGGTGTCCAAAATCCTGATACACATATACAATCACAAGCAATATTCTCAATTTTTCCAAGATTAGTTTTATCTTCAGAGATCTTAGCAATATCTGCAGATTTAACTTTTCTATAACCATTTGCATTTACTACTACATGTTCAAATTTAATATCTATACCCAAATTCTTTGCCTCAGTTATTAAATCAGAATTTAATTCTTTTCTAGAATCAAGAACTATTGGATTAATTCCATTTTTTTTAAACTCTATAGCTGTCTCATAGGCGCTGTCATTATTTGTAAAGATTAAAGGTTTTTTACCAACCAAGACTCCGTATACCTTCATATATTCCTTTGCGGCTGATGATAGAAGAATACCTGGGGTATCATTATTTCCAAAAACTATAGGTCTCTCAATCGAGCCTGAGGATATTACTACTTCTTTTGCTCTTATGTACCATAACTTCTGCTTTGGCATAAATTTTTCAGTTTTTGGCATGTGCTCAGAAATTCTTTCAGACATGACAAGCATATTGTGATCATAATAACCAAACACTTGCGCTCTATTTTTTACTACAACATTTGGCATCTCTTTGAGCTCAGTTACTATTTTATCTGCCCATTCTTTTCCTGTTTGATTTCCAATTGTAACTTCACTAGTTAAAAGGCTTCCACCAAATCTCGGTTTATCTTCTGCTAAAATTACTTTAGCGCCATTTTTAGCTGCTGAATAAGCGCTTGCTAAACCTGATGGACCTGATCCTGTAACCAACAAATCACAATACTCATATTTATGTTCATATTTTTCTTTATCGTGCTCATGGGTTACAACTCCAAAGCCAGCTGCCTTTCTAATAAATGGCTCATATATTCTGTACCAGAAACTTTTTGGCCACATAAACGTTTTGTAATAAAAACCGGCAGGTAAAAAAATTCTTAAAAAATTATTAATTCCACCTATGTCAAAATTAACATTTGGCCAACAATTCACACTCTTAGCCTCTAGCCCTTCAAATAATTCTTGCTCTGTTGCTTTAATGTTTGGAATGGTCTCATTATTTCTTATTAGCTGAACAAGAGCATAAGGGTCGTCAACTCCAGCACCATAAAAGCCTCTTGGCCTATGATATTTAAAACTTCTACCAACTAGATGAACGCCATTTGCTATAAGAGCGGACGCTAGGGTATCTCCCTCATATCCAAAATATTTTTTTCCATTAAACTTAAATGAAATTTTTTTGGATCTATCAATTAATCCCTCATCTTTTAATCTAAATTCTTGTGTCATTATCAAAGCTCTTCGTGAGGTTTTAAAGTTTTAAATATTTCATGAGTAGCTGTATCTCTATGAACTTTAAACCATTGTCTACAACCTGAGATGTGATGCCAAAACTCTAAATGTTTTCCTCTAGGACTTTTTCTATTGTAAACAAAATCATCCCATTCTTTATCAGAAATTTCCTTGTTAAGTTCTGGTCTTTTTACTGTGGCATCACCACCATAAGCAAATTCATTTTGAGATCTTATTCCACAATATGGGCATTTTATAAATAGCATTTAAGATATCCAAGTTTTTGTTCCAAGACCTTTCTCGTCTAATAAATATCCCTTGCTAAATCTATTTAAACTATAATCTGCATTTAATTTATGTACTTTGTCTTGTGCAATAGTGTGTGCAAACGTCCAACCGGATGCGGGAGTTGATTTAAAACCACCATAACACCAACCACAGTTTAAATATAATCCTTCAATATGTGTTTTATCAATTATAGGTGAGCCATCCATTGACATATCCATTATACCACCCCATGTCCTCAACATTTTTAATTTACTTAAAAATGGGAACATTGCTATTCCTTCAGTTAATACATGTTGTAAGGTTGGTAAGTTTCCTCTTTGAGCATAACTATTATAACCGTCAAGGTCACCTCCCATAACCATTTCGCCTTTGTCTGACTGACTGCAATAAAAATGTCCTGCACCAAATGTAACTACATGATCCAAGAGAGGTTTAATAGGCTCAGATACACATGCTTGTAAAAGATGTGTCTCAATTGGAAGTGTCATATTTAATTTTTCAGCGAGAATTGATGTACTGCCAGCAACACATAGTCCTATTTTGTTTGCTTTAATATCACCTTTTGAAGTTCTTACTCCTTTTATTTTTCCACCAACCACATCGAAACCAATCACTTCGCAATTTTGAATTATATCAACACCCATTGAATCAGCTTGTCTTGCATAACCCCAAGCAACTGCGTCATGCCTTGCTGTTCCAGCGCTGGGCTGCATCAATCCCCCAAATATTGGAAATCTTACATCTTCAGAAAAATCTGCCATAGGAATTATTTTTTTTACTTGTTCCCTATTTAATAAAACTGCATCGATACCGTTTAATCTCATTGAGTTTCCTCTTCTTGCGTAAGCATTCATTTGAGCATCAGAATGCGCAAGGTTAATAATTCCTCTTGGAGAGAACATTACATTGAAGTTCAGTTCTTGACTCATATTTCTCCATAGATCCATAGAAAATTCGTTAAATCTTCCATTGGCATCGTGCATAAAATTGGATCTTATAATTGTAGTATTTCTTCCAACGTTACCTCCACCTATCCAGCCTTTTTCAATGATAGCAACATTTGTAATATTATGTTCTTTAGCTAAATAATATGCGGTAGCGAGCCCATGTCCTCCGCCTCCAATAATAATAACGTCATAACTTTTTTTTGGAGTTGGGTCTTTCCAGGCAACTTCCCAGTTTTCATGACTAGAGAATGCGTTCTTTATGAGGTTAAATACTGAATACTTTTGCATAATTAATAATACACTTAATTTATTTCTTTCAAAATTAAATAATAAAGTATAGAAATCTCGAGCGTAATATAAAGTTCTAAAGGAGACAAAATGGGCGCAGTCAAGTCTGACATTGAGATAGCAAGAAGTGCCAAAATGCAGCCTATTCAAGATATTTTAGCAAAAATTAACGTTCCAAATAAAATTGAGGCTTTCAGTCCAATGGGTCCTCATATTGCAAAAATCAACCTGGAGTATCTAGATAGTATTAAAGATAATAAAAATAGTAAGCTAGTATTAGTAACTGCAATTACTCCTACTCCAGCAGGAGAAGGTAAGACTACAACATCAGTTGGACTTAATGATGGACTAAATAAAATTGGAAAAAAATCTATAGTGTGTTTAAGAGAACCCAGTCTAGGACCATCATTTGGAATGAAAGGTGGGGCTGCAGGTGGTGGTTATGCGCAAGTTGTGCCAATGGAACAAATCAATTTACATTTCACTGGAGATTTTCATGCAATAACTTCTGCTCACAATTTATTGTCAGCATTAATTGATAATCACATTTATTGGGGAAATAAATTAAACATAGATGTTAGAAGAGTTGTTTGGAAAAGAGTTATAGATATGAATGATAGATCCCTTAGATCAATAAATATTAATCTTGGGGGTGTTGCTAATGGTTATCCAAGACAAGATGGCTTTGATATTACTGTAGCTTCAGAAATAATGGCAATCTTTTGCTTGGCAAACAATCTTGAAGATTTAGAAAAAAGAATTGGTAATATAACTATTGCGTACACAAGAGAAAAGAAACCTATTTACGCAAAGGACCTAAATGCACAAGGTCCTATGACAGTTTTATTAAAAGATGCAATCAAACCAAATATTACACAAACTTTAGAAAATAATCCTGCAATTATTCATGGTGGACCATTTGCAAATATTGCTCATGGATGTAACTCCGTAATAGCCACAAAGGCAGGTCTTAAATTAGCAGATTATGTCGTGACTGAAGCAGGTTTTGGTGCAGATCTAGGTGCTGAAAAGTTTTTGGATATTAAATGTAGAAAATCAGGATTAAAACCTGATTGTGTTGTCATAGTTGCAACTATTAGGGCTTTGAAAATGCATGGAGGTGTAGAGAAAGCAGATTTGAAAAAAGAAAATGTCGATGCTGTTAAAAAAGGTTTAGTAAATTTAGAAAGACACATAAATAATGTAAGGAAATTTGGATTACCAGTAACTGTTGCTATAAATAAATTTATTTTAGATACAGAAAATGAGTCAAAAGCATTATTAGATTTTTGTAAAAAGTTGGATGTAAAAGCCTCGATGTGTACTCATTGGGCAGATGGAGGAAATGGTACAAAAGAACTTGCACAAACTGTTGTGAATATATGTGAAAATGAAAAAAATAATTTTAATTATTTATATGAGGATAAATTAACTTTATTTAAAAAAATTGAAAAAATAGCAGTTGAAATTTATCGTGCAAGTGAAGTAGTTGCGGATACTAAAATCAGACAACAATTAAAAGATTTTGAAGAAAAAGGATTTGGTAATTTACCTGTTTGTATTGCAAAAACACAATATAGTTTTTCAACCGATCCTAGTCTTAAAGGTGCTCCTTCAGATCATGTGCTTCCTGTTAGAGAAGTAAGACTATCCTCTGGGGCTGAATTTGTAGTCATTGTATGTGGAGAAATAATGACAATGCCCGGACTTCCAAAAGTTCCAGCTGCAGATTCTATAAAGCTAAATAAAAAAGGTGAGATAGAAGGTTTATTTTAATTTTTCTACCTCTTTCCAAAAGAATTGGGCGAGATTTATATTAGTTAGATTTCTATATTGGGGCAAACCAGTTGGAGATGTTACGTTTATGTCTCCGATTAAGTAACCACCTACTAAATCTATACCTGCAAAAAAAATATTTTCCTTTTTTAAACTTTTGGCAACCAATTTTGATATCTTAAGCTCTCTTAAATTTAATTTAGTTTTAATAGCAACACCCCCTTGTGAGATATTCGACAAAATTGAGCCTTTCTTAGGTAATCTTCTTATCGCTCCTTTTACTTTGCCATTAATGATAAAAACTCTTTTATCTCCGTCCTTTACTTTTTCTAAATATCTTTGAACCATAACATGATCAAATTTTTTGATATATTTTTTTAAATAATCAACTTTAACTTTATTTTCAAAAAATAAGATATTTTTACCCGCATAACCATGAATGGGCTTTATAACTATTTTTTTATGTTTTTTTTTAAAAGAAATAATTTGTTTAATATTTTTAGTAATAATTGTTTCTGGCATATATTTTAAAAATCGAGTGGAAAAAAATTTTTCAGAAACATTTCTAACAGCTGTTGGGTCGTTAATAATTCGCGTAGATTTAAGATTATTTAAAAAATGAGTTGAGTTTATGTAATCCATATTAAAGGGAGGGTTTTGTCTTATAAGTACAAATTTCGCTTCATCTAAATTAAATTTAACAAAACTTAAGATTTTATAGAAATTTTTTTTTCTATCAAAAAACCTAACCTTAATTCCATTAATATATATTTTGGAATTAATGAGATTAAGATCTTTTGTTTCATACCAAATAATTTGATATCCTTTTTTTTGAGCCTCTAAAGCTAGCAAAAAAGTAGTGTCCGTCTCTATATTTATCTCATTTAATTTATTTGATTGAATGGCTATTATTTTTTTCATTTCTGTATATCTGCAAGCACTTGCTCAGCTTTTGTAAGATTTTTTGACAAAATATTTTCTATATTTTTTAAATATATTCTTTCGTCATTATTTTTTGTGGTAACAAATGATCTATTTTCGAGTCCTCTTTTGGATATATTTAACAATTCTTTTGACCAAAATAATAAATCTTTATTGTTAATAATTGTTTTTAATCCATCTTTATAAGATGTGGTGTAGGCCTTCAATATATCTTCTTTATTCCAATTTTTAATAATCTCAAAAGTTTCGTTCAGATTTCCGTATAATAATCCTATAAAAAATGCTGGACCAGCACAATGACAATCCCATTCACAAGCATCAATTGATCTTAACTCAATGTATTTTTTTAATCTTACTTCAGTAAAAATTGTCGATAAATGAAGCTGGAAATTTTCATAATTTGCTTTTCCTTCTTCCATTAAATCTCTGAAAGATTTTCCATTTGGCGAAATATATTCATTATTGTCGTGTAAAAATAACAATTTAAAATCTAAACTAAAATCAGCATACTTTTCAAAATCCATATTTTCTAAAAAAACTTTTGGCAAACCTCCTCTTGAAGTATTTTGCCAAACCTTTGATCTATATGATAAAAAGCCTGAGGGTTTTGATTTTTTAATTGCTGAATTAGAAAATAAAGCTATCGTTAATGGTGTTAAATAAGAAATTACTTTAAATTTTTTTATAAAGTCTTGCTCCGAAGTATAATCCAAATTAATTTGTGTTCCGCAGGTCTGATACATCATTTCTAAACTTAATTCTCCATTTTTCGGCATTTCTCTTGTCATAACTTTATATCTTTTTTTTGGATTATTGGGGACGTCAGCAATATCCGTTGTTGGATCATAACCAATTGATAAAGTTTTCAAATTAAATTTTTCACAAGCCTCATCCAATTGTTTTTGAAAATTGTAAGATTCAGAACAAACCTCGTGTATATTATTACATAACGCTCCAGCTAATTCGATTTGATTTCCAGGTTCAAGAGTTATTGATTGGCCATCTTTATTCAATCCGATAATATTTTTATCTTCAAGAATTTCTTCCCATCCAAATTTCTTTAAGTAGTTTAAGATATTTTTAATTTGTTCATAATTTGCTCGTACGCTTGTATCTTTTTCAAGCAAAAATTTTTCATTTTCAACACCTATCAATAAGCTTTTTTTGTAACCGCTTTGAAAATAATTTATAATATCTTCTTTAGTGTTAATTTTCATTTATATGATGAAGCCAGTTTTCAAGCTCTTGCATTCTTGATCGTTCACTAGTTTTTTTTTTTTCCATTTCGATATTTTTAATATGGGAGTCAATATCATTTTCATTTTTAAAAACTTTTCTAAAATTAATTAATCTATCTCGTCTAAAGTTTATTAAATTTATCATTTTTTCATAAGTTATCTCTGGGTGATATTGTATCCCCCAGATATTACTAACACCTATTTGAAATTCTAATCCTTGAACCTTGTTTATTGGATTTGATGCAAGTAATTTTGCTCCATTTGGTGGAGTTACAACTTCATCAAAATTAAAGGCAGGAGTATTAAAAATTGGATCTTTATTTTTATAAATTGGGTGTTTTAGTCCATAAGAATTAATATTGATATTTTTAGCTATTCCGATGTGTGCCCCTTTTTTAGATTTTTTAACAACGCCTCCAGCTGCAGTTACTGCGACTTGCATACCCCAGCAAATAGCTAAAATATTTCTAACTTTATGGAAACATTCTTTCATAAAAAAAATTTGTTTTCTTATTTCAGGCGTATCATTATAAATATTTAAACTACTACCACCCCAGACAATTCCGTCATAAGTTTCTAATTTGTTAATAACATCATTAAAGTTTTCCGCTGATGATGGATTTAAGACTTCATAGCTTACTTCTGTGTGGTAGTTGGCAATACTATCTTTTAAACTTTCGGTATGAGTTTGTATTCCTGCTTTTTTAAAATTTATATTTTCACTTTGTAAGTTTCCTTCTACAATTAATATTTTTAGATTTTTCATTAGAATAATTTACCTTCAAGACTATGTTCATATAATTTTTTGAAATCTTCTTTTGATAATATAGATGGATTTGTTGCTGTTGATGGATCCTCTAGGGCCATTTGTGATAACTCTTCAATTTCTTCATCTTTAATTTGTATCACGTCTGATAAGGTGTGTGGAATATTTAGCTTATTTCTTAAATCTAATATCCAATTTAAAAAACTTTCAAAATTATCTTTCAATCCTATAAAGCTACTTAAAGAAGAAATTTTTTTTTCAATATGTTTTTTATTAAATGTGAGAACGTATGGCATAAAAATCGCATTAGATAATCCATGATGTACATTATATCTTGCATTAATTGGATGGCTTAAAGAGTGTATCGCACCTAGCCCTTTTTGGAATGCTGTTGATCCCATTGAAGATGCCGCTAATAAATTTTGTCTTGCCTCTAGATTTGTACCATTTTCAAAAGCGGTTACTAATGAGTCTTTTATTAATCTAATTCCCTCAAGCGCGATGCCATCAGCCATTGGATGAAATCCAGGTGCACAAATGGCTTCTAGGTTATGTGCTAATGCATCCATTCCAGTTGCTGCTGTTAATCTTGGAGGCAGTTCCACGGTTAAAAATGGATCTAATATTACAATTGCAGGTAAAAATTTCGGGTGAAAGATTATTTTTTTTACTCCTGTTTTTTTATTTATAATTGCTGATGCCCTTCCTGTCTCGGATCCAGTTCCTGCAGTTGTAGGAACTCCTATTATTGGAGCAATATTTTTATCATTTGCTCTTTTCCAATAGTCTCCAATATCCTCAAAATCCCAGATTGGTCTTGTTTGGCATGACATGAAGGCAATTGCCTTTCCTACATCTAGTGCACTCCCACCACCTATTGCGATTACTCCATCACAATTATTATTTTTGAATTCTTTGACACCTTGATCTACATTTTCACCAATGGGGTTTCCTGTAAAGTCACAAAAGATACTGACTTGTTTAATATTTTTTTTTAACTCTTGTAATACATTTTTAATAACTTGAAGCTCAATAAGATCCTTATCTGTAACAAACAAAGGTTTTTTTATATTTAAATTTTTGCATGCAATTGATAAATCGTTAATTCTATTTTTTCCAACCCAGATTGTTGTTGGATAATTCCAATTAGATTTCATATTTTAATTGTATCAATTTATATTAATTTTTTTATTTTTTAATATTGCATTAATAAAATTGATCATTAAAGGAATTTTCTTTTTATTTATTTTTTTTAATACAAATGGTGCAATTTCTCTGACTAATTGTTCACCTTCCACAGTATCATTTGGCATAAATTTTTTCTTTGCGGTCTTAAAAGTATAACCCTTACCTAGATAACTTCCCATTTTACTATTTCTACCTCCTGCAGCACTTACATAAAGATCACCTACACCAGCAAGACCTAGAGTTGTACTTTCTTTTCCTCCAAAATATTTTGTAAGATATTTCATCTCAAGTAATGACCGATGGAATAAACTGGAAGATGTATTTAAGCTTTGTCCAGATCCAATTATCATAGAATATATATTTTTAATTGCTGAACATACCTCAATTCCAATTATATCTTTCGAATATTCAATTAAATAATATTTAGTTGATATTTGCTTACCAATCCATTTAGCTACTTTAATATTTTTATTTGCGATAATTACACTTGTTTGATTTTTTCTAGCAAGCTCCTTCGCAAGACATGGCCCTTTTAAAACCGAAATATTCATTTTTCCAGAATTTCTATTAAGTTGCTCAGAGATTGTAAGGACTCTTTTATTTTTTTTTTCACAAGCCTCATCCAATTGTTTTTGAAAATTGTAAGATTCAGAACAAACCTCGTGTATATTATTACATAACGCTCCAGCTAATTCGATTTGATTTCCAGGTTCAAGAGTTATTGATTGGCCATCTTTATTCAATCCGATAATATTTTTATCTTCAAGAATTTCTTCCCATCCAAATTTCTTTAAGTAGTTTAAGATATTTTTAATTTGTTCATAATTTGCTCGTACGCTTGTATCTTTTTCAAGCAAAAATTTTTCATTTTCAACACCTATCAATAAGCTTTTTTTGTAACCGCTTTGAAAATAATTTATAATATCTTCTTTAGTGTTAATTTTCATTTATATGATGAAGCCAGTTTTCAAGCTCTTGCATTCTTGATCGTTCACTAGTTTTTTTTTTTTCCATTTCGATATTTTTAATATGGGAGTCAATATCATTTTCATTTTTAAAAACTTTTCTAAAATTAATTAATCTATCTCGTCTAAAGTTTATTAAATTTATCATTTTTTCATAAGTTATCTCTGGGTGATATTGTATCCCCCAGATATTACTAACACCTATTTGAAATTCTAATCCTTGAACCTTGTTTATTGGATTTGATGCAAGTAATTTTGCTCCATTTGGTGGAGTTACAACTTCATCAAAATTAAAGGCAGGAGTATTAAAAATTGGATCTTTATTTTTATAAATTGGGTGTTTTAGTCCATAAGAATTAATATCTAAATTACCTTCTGGAATATTAGTAACTTTTGACGGCACTGATCATTATAAATTAACAGATGAAGTATATGAACAGGTTTGTAAAGCAACGAAAC
>CACCHS010000018.1 GCA_902545825.1 uncultured Pelagibacteraceae bacterium | reverse complement strand
TAAAATTAATTCTCTTCTGAATACATAATATCCAGAAAGGCATATTACTGTAAGTCCAGCAAATGTCCAAACATCCGGAAAATCATTAAATATTAAATATCCCAATATTATGTTTGGAATTATCTCGAAATAACCAAAAGGAGCTAATTTAGAGGCATCAGCATCTCTAAGTGAGTAAATTAAACATATATGTCCTAAACAAGCAAAAATTCCCATTGTACCTAACCATATCCATTGATTTATAGTTGGATTTATCCAAACAATTGGAACAAAAAATGATGAAATGAAAGCCCCTACCACACCAGTAAGTAATAATGTTAATAGCGGATTATCTGTTGAATGTAATTTTCTAGTTATTACTAAATATATTCCATAAAAAAATCCAGTACCTAAACCTGCTAAAGTGGCTAAATTAAAATCTAAATATCCTGGTCTAATTACTATTAAACTTCCTAAAAAACCAATAAGAACTGCTGTCCATCTCCTTACTCCAACTTTTTCTTTTAAAAAAAAAGGAGATAATGCTGTCGTTATAAGTGGAGCTACAAATGCTAACGTCAGAGCCTTAGCCATTGAAATAATTGAAATTGAGTAGAAGAAACAAATATTTGCAGAAAATAAAGTCAATCCTCTAATAATTTGCAATTTTGGATTCTCAGAAAAAGTTAAATTCTTCCTGAAAAAAAAGTACATTAAAGGCAAAGTCCAAAATACTGTAAAAAAATATCTTGCCCAAGTTATTTGAAAAAATGATAGTTCAGATGAAAGATATTTTGCAATAGCATCCATAAATGGTAATAATGCCCAGGCTGACAGGTTCAAAATTATTGCCTTCATTTAAGAAAAGTATCTTAAAGCAAAATATACTACAATAGGAATAGTTATAAACGACATCACTGTTGATACAACAATAGTGCTGGCCACGCTATCAACAACTTTTTTAGGAGAATAAATTGAACCAACCAAATAATTTAATACTGCACTTGGCATCGAGCATTGTATTAATAGAACTCCAGCAGCAAAGCCTTCTAAATCAAAAAACCAAATCAATCCAATACCAATTAATGGTCCAATAAACATTCTAGTTATTGATGATATTATCGCTTTATTTAAAGAAAAAACCTTCAATCTAGTTAATGCTATACCAAGAGACATTAATATTAAGAAGATAGTTACATACATTAACCACTCCGTTGTATTTATTACAAAAACTGGCATATCAATTTCATAAAATAATACTATAGCTGAAAAAATAATTGCATAAAAAGGAGGATTTTTAATTATTACATCCAAATTAAATTTTCTATCTGCTAAAAAAACACCAACAGTAAAATGCATTAAGATAATTAAAGAAGTAATAGAGGCGGACACTCCTAATCCTTGTGATCCATAAGCGAATAAACAAATTGGCAGGCCCATATTTCCAGTGTTTGGAAAGATTAAAGGTGGCAATTCCCTTATAATATCTTTTGTATTAATTAAAAAAAGATTAATTATACCAACAATCGAGAAACAAATAATTGCGAGTAAATAGTACCAAAAATAGTCTCTAAATATTTCAAAATTAATTCCGGTTGAAGTAACAGCATAAATAACCATTGCTGGAGTACCAATATTAGCTGCAAAATTTGTGATAAATTTAGTATCAATTTTTGGGTTTTTTTTACCTAAATAATACCCAATACCAACAACAAAGAATACTGGAAACACTACCTCAAAAAGTTTGATATAGATTTCCATTAAAATAGTCTTATCACTATAGGTTTCTTGATTATATTTTTATTTAATCTAAATGAATTTAGACATTTTTTTGAAAAATATTCCTTTACATTGTGTGTGATGATTATAATTGAAGCTTTCTTCTTAGAATTGTCAGGAATTTGTATTAATCTTTGTATCGAAATTTTATATTTTGCTAACTGCTTAGTAATTTGCGATAAAACACCTGGTCTATCTTTAACCTCAAATCTAAGGTAAAGTGAATTAACATAATTGTTTGAATCGTAAATTTGTATTTTTTTCCTTTTTTTTGAAGAAATACCAAAAGGGTATTTTATATTACCTCTTAGTATTGATAAAAGATCCGACATTAAGGCAGATGAAGTGGGTCCAGGTCCAGCACCCTCCCCTTGTAAAACACTCTCACCAACTGGCTTGCCATCTAATATGACAGCATTCATTACACCAGATACATTAGCAATATACGTATTATTTTTTACTAAGCACGGGTGCACTCTTTCAAATAATTTATTATCAATTATTTCAGTTATACCAAGTAATTTTATTCTTAAATTAAGTTGTTCAGCTATATCAAAGTCCTTACTTTCGATATTCTCTATTCCTTCCATAAGGGATTTATTAGATGATATTGTTTTATTAAAAGAAAGTGCTGATAAGATTTTAACCTTGGCCATAGCATCATAACCGTTAAGATCTAATTTTGGATTTCCAGGTTCGGCATAACCTAGTTTCTGTGCTTTTTTTAAAACGTTTTGGAAACTATCTTTAGTAAATTCCATTTCTGATAATATATAATTACATGTGCCATTTAAAATTCCATAAACTTTTGAAATTTTGTTTGTTGCAAGGCCTTCTTTAATTGTTCTAAGAATAGGTATACCTCCTCCAACAGAAGCTTCGAATTCAAGATTTACTTTATTCTTTTCCGCAATTTCAGCTAGTCTGTCACCGTGCTTTGAAATAAGAGCCTTATTTGGTGTAATAACATGTATTTTTTTATTTAAAGCTTTTTCAACAATAGATTTTGAAATTCCATCAGAAAGACCTATGCACTCAATTAAAATATCAATTTTATTTTTAAAAATATTTAGTGGCTTGCTATAAAAAATTTTTTTATCAATCTTATATTTCCTCTTCTTATTTTTATTTTTTGCTGAAATAGCTACAATTTTTATTTGTTTGCCTGTTTTTGTTTCAATGTCTTTTTTCTTTATTTTTAATTCATTATAAAGATAAAGACCAACTTGGCCTAATCCAACTATAGCAATATTGTAATTTTTTTTCATTTTAGTTTTCTATATCTGGAAAATCTTTATTGTTATTATAATTTTTTAACATTTCTTTATATTCTTCAATCGTTAAATCATACAAATTATTTTCATTAAAGGAACTTGTATCAACTTTCTTACTAGACATACATGAAGTTAGTAAAAATAAAAGTATTATTAATATTCTCATACAAGTCCCATTTTTTCAGGAAAATTATATTTCTTATTCATGTTTTGGATAGCTTGACCAGATCCACCTTTTATTAAGTTATCGATGCTTGATAAAATTATCAGTTTATTTTTATATTTTGACTTACATACTGATATTTTACAAAAATTAGTATTAATAACATCATTTGTACTTAAATAAGTATTTTTACTCATTATTTTTATAAAATAATCATTTTTATAGAAATTTATAAGTGTTTTATAAATTTTATCATGGTTAATATTTTTATTCATATCTATATATATTGTAGTTAGGATACCTCTAAACATTGGTGTTAAATGTGGTGTAAAACTAAAATTTATTTTCTTATTAGATGCTAAATTTAATTCGTTTTGAATTTCAGAATTATGTCTATGAAAGCCTACCCCATATGCACTAAGTGACTCATATAAGTTTTTATTTTTGAATTTTTTATGGACACCTCTACCTGCGCCTGAATAACCAGATTTAGAGTCTATAATAATGTTTTTCAAACTAATCATATTTTTTTGAACAAGCGGGACAAGTGGCAATAAAATTGATGTTGGGTAACATCCTGGGCAAGATAAAATTTGAAATTTTTTTAAATTTTTTGAATTAAGTTCGGGTAATGAGTAAATACTTTTTTTAATATTTATTTGTGCTTTATGTTTTTGTTTATACCATTTAAGGTAGTCTTTGGCATTCAGTCTAAAGTCAGCTGCTAAATCGATTAAAACATTATTTTTATTTAAATTTTTTGATATGATCTGTGCTTGACCATTTGGCAATGCAGTAAAGATAAGGTCAACATCTTTTAATTTAGTTTTATCAAATTTAGTTATTTTAGGTAATTTTTTCTTAATAGATCTATCAAAGAAAGAAATTTTCTTTCCAACAGATGAACTTCCACAAAGATATTTAATCTTTACTCTTTTGTGATTTAGTAAGAGTTTAATTAATTGAATACCAATATAACCAGTACAACCAGCTACTAATACATTAAGTTTAGCCATTTAATATTATAACAGTTTAAATTAAAAAAAGTATTATCTTTTAGAGAACTGAAAACTTCGTCTAGCTTTTCTATGACCGTATTTTTTTCTTTCAACTGCCCTGGAATCTCTTGTGGTCAGTTTTTCTTTTTTTAGTGTAGTCTTCGAGTTTGCATCAAATAATACTAGGGCCTTAGAAATACCATGAACTAAAGCTCCTACTTGACCTGATAATCCACCTCCCTTCACATTACATTTTACATCATATGAAGTGGAAACATTAAGTATTTCGAATGGTCTTAATAATTGCATTTTATGGTTAGCTCTTTTAAAGTAATCTTTATAATCTTTACCATTAATTGAAATATTACCATTTCCTTTCTTAAGCCAGATTTTAGCTATAGATGTTTTTCTTCTTCCTGTAGCATACTTGCTTCCTTCAATATCCATTTTAGATTTTGTTGTCTGCGAGTTTGATGCTGTTTCCATTTAATTTTTAATAATATTTTTTTTGTTTAAATTTGATAAATTTAATACAACTGGACTTTGTGATATATGTGGATGGTCACTTCCTGAATAAATTTTTAATTTTGTAAGTTGTTTTTTTGCTAATGGTCCTTTTGGTAGCATTCTTTTCACAGCTAATTTTAAAATTTCATCAGGTTTATTTTTTTCAGTTAATTTTTCTGGAGTTATCTCTTTTATACCACCGGGATAACCTGTGTGTTTATAATATTTTTTGTTTTGAAATTTATTTCCAGTAAATTTAATTTTTTCTATATTTTTAACTATTACAAAATCTCCTGTATCCATATGTGGAGTATAAGTAGCTTTGTTTTTCCCTCTTAAAATTTTTGATACCACTGTAGCAAGTCTACCAACAACAGCGTTATTAGCATCAATCTCGTACCATTTTGAAGTTATCTCAGATTTTTTTATAAATTTAGTCATAGTTGCGGGAGTAATACTTATAAAAGTACTGTTTGTCAATTAATAGGTCCTCTAAATTACTACAAAAGTTAAGTAATAAAGCCCTTTTTAGCTATTGCTTACATAACTTAAACTATAATAAAATTAAAATTCAATAAATAACGGAGGAAACAAAAATGAGTAAAAATCCAGAAACAATAGCTTTGCATGGTGGTGATTATAGAAGTGATCCATCTACCACTTCTGTAGCAGTACCAATATATAGAACTACATCATATCAGTTTAAAAATACCGATAATGCTGCAAATTTATTTGCTTTAAAAGAGTTTGGTAACATTTACACAAGGATTATGAATCCAACTAATGATGTACTTGAAAAAAGAGTTGCTGCATTAGAAGGTGGATTAGCATGTGTTACAGTTGGCTCAGGTCAAGCTGCATCTACTTTTGCTATTATGAATGTCTGTCAATCAGGAGATAATTTTATAAGTTCAACAGATTTATACGGGGGAACAGTAAACTTATTTACACATACTCTTAAAAAACTTGGTATTGAGTGTAGATATGCCGATCCTTCTGATCCAAAAAACTTTGAAAAATTAATCGATGAAAGAACAAGATGTTTTTATGCTGAAACTCTTCCTAATCCATATTTAAGAGTTTTTCCTATAAAAGAAGTTTCTGATATTGGAAGAAAACATAATATACCATTAATCATGGACAACACAGCAGCTCCTGTAATATGTAAACCAATCGAGCATGGTGCGGCAGTAGTAGTTCATTCATTAACTAAATTTATTGGTGGACACGGAACTGTAATTGGTGGTTGTTTAGTTGACGGTGGAAACTTTGATTGGACAGCAAATAAGAAAAGACAACCAATGTTTAACGAACCCGATGCTAGTTATGGCGGTGCGGTTTGGGGAGAAGTTGTTCCTCAGTTAACTGGTGCAAATGTAGCTTTTGCAGTAAGAGCTAGAGTATGTTTGCTAAGAGACTTAGGCGCTCCATTAGCTCCAGATAATGCATGGGGAATAATTCAAGGACTTGAAACAGCTCCATTAAGAATGAAACAACATTGTTCTAATGCTGAAAAAGCGGTAGCTTTTTTAAGCAAGCATAAAAATGTTGAAAGAGTAATCTATCCAACGCTTCATAAGGGAGATATAGCAGCACGGTCTAAAAAATATCTTAAAGGTGGAAACGGTGCTCTTGTTGGTATTGAAGTCAAGGGTGGAGTCGAAGCTGGTAAAAAGTTTATTGAGGCTTTAAAAATGTTTTACCATGTAGCTAATATTGGGGATGCAAGAAGTTTAGCAATACATCCCGCAACTACAACACATAGTCAATTAACACCTGAAGAGCTTCTAGCTGCAGGAGTTACACCTGGTTATGTAAGATTATCTATAGGTATTGAACATCCAGATGATATAATAGCTGATTTAGATCAAGCACTAAGTGCATCTGGTAAGCCTAACCTGAAAGCGGTAAGTTAGTTTTAAAATTTTTATATAAAATAAATAAAAAACTACTTACAACTAATATTGATCCTATTTGGTGCAAAGATGCATATATAATTTTTGCACCAGATAATAATGTTACAATTCCTAAAATAATTTGAAAACATATTGCTAAATCGAAAATCAATAACGGTTTGATTGGTAATCTGCTCTTTATATAAATCAAATTAAAATAAAAAACTAGAAGTACTAGAATATAAGCAATGTTTCTATGAATAAATTGAACAATTGAAGGTGTGCTAAATGCCTCTAGGGAAAAAATCAGTTTTGTATTACTATCATTTGGTAAAAAATCTCCATTCATATCGGGCCATGTATTGTAAATTAACCCACCATCTAAACCAGCAAGAAATGCACCTAAAATAATTTGCAAAAATATTAATATAAAAATTGAAAAAACTAATGAAGATGAAATTTTGTTATGAAAAGATTTTATCTGTAAATTTTCAAATATATACCATAAAGTGACAGTTAATATCACAAAAGCTAAAGATAAATGTGCTGCAAGTCTATAGTGGCTCACATCTACTCTATCAACTAAACCGCTTTCAACCATGTACCAACCAACAATCCCCTGCAAACAAACTAAGAAAAATATCGAAGTATATTTATATATTGAAATATTTTTATTTCTGAATTTAAAAAAAAAGTATATTAATGGTATTATACAGACTAAACCAATAATTCTTCCAAGTAATCTGTGAAAATACTCCCAATAAAAAATAAATTTAAATTCTTTTAATGAAATGTCGCTATTCAAATAAATAAATTCAGGAATCATTTTATACTTTTCAAAATATATATTCCATTCATTTGAATTTATAGGAGGTAAAATACCTTTAAATAATTCCCATTGAGTAATAGATAGACCAGAATCGGTAAGTCTAGTTAATCCACCTATAGCAATCATAAAGATCAATAATAAATAAATTGTTAATAACCAATATGTAATCGCTTTAGTTTTGATATCTCTATTTACAAACATACTTTATAAATATAATAATTTACTATTCAACCAATTGTATAAATGTCGCCATTAAATAAAAGTAAATTATCAAAAGTAAGGAATAAACTCGATAAACTCGATAATACTCTGCTTAATATAATTAAAAGAAGAACCCTTTTAGTTAATGAAGTTCTCAAGTTAAAAAAATATAAAAATGAAATAATAGATAAAAAAAGAATATCATTTATCCTTAAGAAAATAAAAAAGAAATCAATTCAGAAAAAGATAGACCCTAAAATTACCAATAGAATTTGGAAAAATATGATTTGGTCGTATATAGACTATGAAAAAAGAAACTTTAAAAAAAAATAAACTATTTGCTATGAGGAGGGAGTTTTTTCTCCACAAAAATTTCATGTTTTCTGGTACTAGGATTATATTTTCTAGCTTTTAACTTAACCTTTGCTTTTTCTCCACCTGCTGGTTTTTTTACATAATAAAAAAAAGGACTATCTGGTTTAGCTTCAGGTACCAATCTTACTTTAATATGTGTTTTTTTTGGCATTAATTTATATCTTTAATTTCTTTTATAATTTTTAAAATTTTAGTTAATTTTAATTTTATATTTTTATCAGGGATATTTATAGATTTTTCTGAGAAATCGTCAATATTTAAAGAAGTATTTTTATTAAGCATTTTTTTCACTCCATTTATAGTGAAGCCTTCTTCTTTCAGTAAAAATTTAATTTTTTTTAGCATTTCTATACTGTTTTGATCATAATATCTTCTTTTTGAATTAAAAATTTTAGGTTTGATTTGTTTAAAATTTTTTTCCCAAAATCGGATAGTATGTGTGTTTAACTTTCCACTTTTTTTATCACGTAAATTCAAAATTTCAGCGACCTCGCTTATAGTTTTATATGCTTTTTCAAGTTTATTGATCGTTTTCATTTATAAAATTTTTAAATTCTTTTGAAGGTTTAAATAAAATTACCTTACGCTCCTTTATCAATTTTTTTTCTTTGGTTTGAAAGTTTATGCCAGGTCTACTTTTTTTTTCTCTAATAATAAATGTTCCAAAATTAGAAATTTTTATTTTTTTATGCTCAATTAAATTTTCAATAATACTCTCAATTATATCATCAAATAGATTATCAGCTATTTTTTTTGAAAAACCAATCTGCATATAAATAGCATTGATAATATCTTTTTTAGTTAAATTAATTCTCATTAAGCGATATTACTTTTAATTTTGGATATTAAATCACCTCTTACTATTTTTTCACAAACAGATAAAGAATTTGAAAAACCTATATAATCAGTAGCTCCATGACTTTTTATAACGGGTGAATCTAAGCCTATAAAAATAGCTCCATTATAAAGCCTTGGATCTAGTCTTTTTTTAAATTTTTTGAAATTAAAATAATTAATTAATCCTGAAAGTTTTCCAATAATATTATTAGTAAAAGTTTTTTTTAGTTCTTTTGTTATAAAACTAGCAGTACCCTCTGCGGTTTTAAGAGCAACATTTCCAGTAAAACCATCTGAAACGATTACATTTACATCACCTTTCATTAAATTATTTCCCTCTATGTAACCTTTAAATTCATAATCTGAACTTTTTATCCTGTTTAATTTTTGATATGTTTCTTTAATTACTTCATTTCCCTTCATTTCCTCTGATCCAATATTAAGTAAAGCTACTTTTGCAATTTCATTTGGGTATAAAGATTTAAAAACTGAAGATCCCATTACTGCAAAATCAATTAGATTTTTATCACTACATTCAATATTGGCTCCAAGGTCTAAGACCACACTCATCCCTTTTTCATTTGGCCATAATGCTGAAAGCGCAGGTTTATCTATATTTTCAATCATTTTAAGATTTAATTTAGCAATGACTAGCAACGCACCAGTATTTCCAGCTGATATAATTGCATCAGCTTCTTTATTTTTTACACTTTCTATGGCAAGCCACATACTGGTATCTTTGCCCCTTTTGGCAGCCTCTAGTGGAGTATCAGTTCCTTTAACGTTATTTTTAGTATCAAAAATTTCAAAAACATCTTTACTTAAACCTGAGGGTAAATTACTTAAAATTTTTTCTTTATCACCAAAAATTTTATAAAAGATATTCTTAGAATTTTTGTTATGGAGTGCTATTCCATCAATAATTTTTTTTGGAGATCCATCTCCACCCATTGCATCAACCGCAATTGTTATGTTTTTAGACATTGAATGTATTATAAATATATTATTCTTTAGGATCTAGAATTTGTCTGCCTTTATACATACCGGTTTTTAAATCTAAATGGTGAGATAATCTGTATTCACCACTTTTTTTATCTTCAATGACATTTTTTGGAGAAACACGAATATGAGATCTCCTTTTTCCAGCTCTTGACTTTGTAGTTTTACGTTTAGGTACAGCCATAATTAAAATGTATTTTTAATTACACCTTTTGTAAAGAAATGAAAAGGTTTTTTTGATAAGAATTTTCTATATTTTTCAAAATAATCAATTAAATATGTTAAATTTCCTTCAAAATTAACATAGCTTTTAAATATTTCCTCTTTATCTTTTTCTGAAAAAGATTCCCACCGTTCAACCTTGTCTAAAATTGAGTGAAAAACATTTAAATAATTTTTCATTTTTTTATTAATTGATGCATCACCATACCCAATTTCACGAATACTTAGTTCTAGTTGGCGAAAAATATAATCATATATATTTTGCATTTCATTTTTGCCAATTTCACTTTTGTAATTTTTGATAAAGAAACCTAGGTGAAATAATAAGATAGTTAAACGATCAGAAAATGTATCTTTTTTAGTGAAAATTTCGAATATTTTTTTATTTCTAGAGAAATTTACTAAATTGTTATAAATGTTAATATAGTTATTGTTCATGAAATATATATTTACTTTAATATTTATCTTTATTTTAAGTTGCTCAACTAATAAAGTAGTAAAACACCACGGGGTTCATTTTTTAGATAAAAAACATAAAAATCTTGAAATTAACAATACAAATAGGAATGATATAATTAAATTACTTGGTGAGCCTTCAACCAAAAGTTCATTTGACACTGACATTTGGATATATATCGAAAGAAAAATATCGACTGGATCAATATATAAACTCGGAAAAGAAAAATTATTAGTTAATAATGTTTTAGTACTCGAAATAGATGAATTTGGACTTTTAGCCGACAAAAAGTTTTACGATAAAAATACAATGAAAGATATAGAGTTCGCAACTGCCTCAACAGACTCAGTTTACAGAAAAAGGTCATTTGTTTATGATTTTTTATCTAGTATGAGACAAAAAATAAATGAACCAATGAAAAAAAAATAATTATCCAGCAATAACAGCAAGTAGAAGTAGTGCAACTATATTTGTTATTTTGATCATTGGATTTACAGCTGGTCCAGCGGTATCTTTGTAAGGATCACCCACAGTGTCACCCGTTACTGCAGCTTTATGAGCCTCTGACCCCTTACCACCATAATTTCCATCTTCAATATATTTTTTAGCATTATCCCAAGCACCACCACCGGCTGTCATTGATACAGCAACAAATAAACCTGTGATAATTACACCAAGTAACATTGCACCTACTGATGCTAATGCTGCAACTTGTCCACCAATAGCAAAAATTATAAAATATAAAACTATTGGAGATAATACTGGTAACAAAGAAGGTATTATCATTTCTTTAATTGCTGCAACAGTTAACAGATCAACAAGTCTAGCATAGTCAGGTTTTTGTTTTCTCTTCATTATACCTGGAAATTTTTTAAATTGTCTTCTAACTTCTATAACAACTGCACCGCCTGCTCTTCCTACAGCTTGCATTCCCATAGAACCAAATAAATATGGTAACATACCACCTATTAATAAACCTACGACTACATATGGATTAGATAAATCAAACGTTACAACAATTCCCTCTAATTTAGATCCAGCTTCTTTTGAAAAATGTTTAATATCTTCTGTATAAGCTGCAAAAAGAACTAAAGCACCTAAACCTGCGGAGCCGATCGCATAACCCTTAGTAACTGCTTTTGTAGTGTTTCCTACTGCATCCAATGCGTCTGTGGTTTTTCGAACATTATTTGGTAATTTTGACATTTCTGCTATACCACCAGCATTGTCTGTAACTGGTCCATATGCATCCAAGGCAACAACCATTCCTGCTAATGCAAGCATTGTAGTAACTGCTATTGCAATACCATATAGTCCAGCAATATAATTAGTAAGTAATATACCTGATACAATAATAAGTGCTGGTATCGCAGTCGCTTCTAATGAAACTGCAAGACCTTGAATTACATTCGTTCCATGACCAGTTGTTGATGAACTAGCTACACTCTTAACAGGTCTATAATTAGTTCCTGTATAATATTCTGTGACCCAAATTATCAAACCTGTAATAACCAAACCAATTACACCACAATAATAAAGACTTTTGCCATTAAATAAAATTCCATTTACACTATACTCTGTAGTAAAACCAATTACATAATCTGTTAGGGGATATAACAATATTAAAGAAGAAATTGCTGTAGCAACAAAGCCTTTATATAAGGCTGCCATAATATTTTTACCGTTACCCAATCGAACAAAAAAAGTACCTAATATTGAGGTAAGAATACAAACACCACCAATAGTCAAAGGATAAATCATCATATTTAAATCATTTACAAAAAAGATAGATGAAAGAACCATGGTTGCGACTATTGTTACAGCATATGTTTCAAACAAATCAGCTGCCATACCTGCGCAGTCTCCCACATTATCACCAACATTATCTGCAATAACAGCTGGATTTCTTGGATCGTCTTCTGGAATTCCAGCTTCAACTTTTCCTACTAGATCTGCACCTACGTCCGCACCTTTTGTGAATATTCCACCACCTAATCTAGCAAAAATTGATATTAATGAAGCGCCAAATCCAAGTGCAACAAGTGCATTAACTATCTCTCTCTCATTTATATTAAATTTTAATAATAAATAATAATAAACAGCAATAGCAAGCAAAGCTAATCCAGCAACAAGCATTCCTGTTACTGCACCAGATTTGAAAGCTACAGATAACCCATTAGATAAACCTTTTCTTGATGCCTCTGCTGTTCTTACATTTGCTTCCACCGATACTAACATCCCAACATAGCCAGCAATTCCAGAAAGAGCAGCACCAATTAAATAACCAAGTCCTACAAGAGTACTAAAAGCATAACTTATTATTATTAAGACAACAACACCGACAATGGCTATGGTTTTATACTGTCTGTTTAAATAAGCTTTTGCACCAATCTGAATAGCTGAAGCTATGTCCCGCATTTTATCATTGCCTGAACTTGCATTTAAAATTTGTTTACCTGTAAAAAAACCATAAACTATTGATAATAATCCTGCTAATATTGTGTAAATTAATATTGTTTCTACTGATGAGTTCATTTTAATTCCTAGATTTAATTATTTATTAATTATTAAAAATCGGACAATACAAAAAAGATTATAAAAGGCAACGTTTAACTTGGTCAAAAAGTATGAAAATATCCTTTGTTTTTAAGCGATATTCGTCTTCCCGCTCCATCTAGAATAATAGATTTATGCTTATTATCTGTCATTGTTCCAATTTTAGTTATTCGAATCTTATTTTTGAGTGAAAAATCCCTAATTTTTTTTTGATTGAACTTGGGTGCTGTAAATAAAATCTGATAATCATCACCTTTGGATATAAATTTAATTTTTTTAAATTTTTTATCTAAAATTAATTTAAATAACTGCTTGGAGATAGGTATTTTATTAAGATAAATTTTATATGATAACTTTTGTTTATTAATAAGTTTTTTTAAGTCAGCAAATAAACCATCTGAAATATCTATTGAGGAGTTAGCCACTTCTTTTAACTTTTTAATAAATTTTATATGTAATTCAGGAGAAAAGTACTTATCGATAAAATATTTTTCTAAACGACTATTGGTCCTAATTATATTTTTTAAAATAGATAATCCTGTAAAGCTGTCGCCTAAATTTCCAGTTACATATATGTCATCATTTTTTTTTGCTTTATTACGATAAATAATTGTAGAGGAGTACCCAATCGAGGTAATTGAAAATGATAATTTGTTTGATTTTACTGTATCACCTCCTCCAATAGAAATTTTAAATTTATTTTGCTCTGATCTAATAGAATTTGATATTTTTGACAAATTATTTTTTGTAAAATTATGTTTATTTCCCGATGCACAAATGAATATGTATTTTGGATAAACTCCTTTACATATTAGGTCAGATATAGAGGATCTTATTATTTTTTTTATAACTTGACCAGGCTTTTTAAAATTTAAAAAATGTGTTTTTTCAAAATAAGTGTCTGTTGAAACTGCTAATTTTTTTTTTTTATCAAAAAAAATATCATCATTTAGATTTAAGGATGCTTTACTGGTCGCTAGTTTTCTAAAATAATTATTAATAATTTTGAACTCATTCATTATTTTTTCTGACTTCTTTTGAGATTTTATCGAGCAAAGCATTTAAATATTTTGTTTTAGAGCTATCAATAAAAAAGTTTGATGCATTTAAATATTCCTTGATAATAATTTTTCTAGGGATTTTAGTTTTATACAATAATTCATAAGCAGCACTCTTAATGATTGTTTGTAAAATTTTATCCATATTTTGAAATTTTATATCATTTAATGATTTATTTATTTCTTCATATAATACTTCGTCTCTTTCTAAAGTACCTAAAACAACATCTTTTATAAATCTTTTAAATCTATGTTTTTCAAAAGTTATTTTTTCTTCTTTATTAAAAGTTTTTGAGTAAATTTTTTGAATTACTATTACTCTGGGATTTTTTTTTGGAGAATAATGAAGTTTCATTATTTTTGAGATAATACTGATAAAACAGCTTTTGCAGCTTCTTTACCTTTTTTACCACGTGCCTCTGCTTGTTTTTTATTTAGACATGTAATTACACCATTTCCAACTGGCTTCTTAGTATCAATGCTTATTTTCATTATAGCATCTGTAGTTGCAGAAGAAATAAAATCAAAGTGGGGTGTTTCTCCTTTGATGACACAACCTAAAGCTATTGCGGCATCAAATTTTTTAATAAATTTTGAAATAGTCACAGGAATTTCAAAAACACCTGGTACATTTATAATTTTTGTTTGATGAATATTTTTTAACTCATTTAGAGAACTTTTTAATAACTCATCTGCAATATTTGTATAATAATTTGCTATTACAACTAATATTTTTTTTTTCATTTTAAAATTTCTTGTTTGACAATTTTAATTCCATATCCATCAAGACCAACAACTTTTTTTCTTGATCTTGTAACCAATATCATATTCTTAATACCAAGCGATTTAATTATTTGCGCCCCAATACCGTAGGTTTTTATTAATTTATCTTGTCCCATTTTATTGTTTTCATTATTTTTATGTTTTTTTAAGGTTTGTGATACGGATTTTAAATTTGGATCTCTTATAAAAATAAGTACACAATTATTAAATTTTTTAAAGTAATTAATTGTCTTATTAAATGAATTTGGAATTTTTTGACTAATTAAATAATTCTCAACAACATTTGAAGAAATTACTCTTAGTCTAGTTGATATTTTTTTTTTAAGATTTCCCTTAATTAAAGCAAAATGTTCTGAACCATCAATTATATTTTCATAAATTTTAATTTTATAAATTTGTTTTTGTATTTTGATTTTTGAAGTTTTTTTTAATTTAATAAGTTTCTCTTTTTTAAGTCTGTAAGATATAAGATCCTCAATTTTCCCAATTTTAAGATTAAACTTATCAGCAAATTTGATTAGATCTTGTCCCCTAGCCATTGTGCCATCTTCGTTCATTATTTCACAAATAACTGCTGCGGGATTTTTCTTAGCTAGTTTAGAGATATCGATTGAGGCCTCTGTATGTCCTGCTCTAACTAATACACCACCCTCTCTACCAATTATTGGAAAAACATGTCCCGGTGAAACAATATCTTTTTTTTTTACATTTCTTCTTGTTGCAACTTTAATAGTTTTCGCCCTATCTCTAGCAGAAATACCTGTTGAAATACCTTTCCTAGCCTCAATTGACACTGTGAAAGCTGTTTGATTTCTTGATTGATTAACTGGGGCCATATAATTTAAATTTAATTTTTTTGCCTGTGTGTTATTTAATGTTAGGCAAATTAAACCTCTGCCATTTTTAGCCATAAAATTTATTTTTTTTTGATCTACGTCAGAAGCACAAAAAACAAGATCACCTTCGTTTTCTCGATTTTCATCATCCACTAATATATACATTCCACCTTTTTTTGCGGTACGAATAATTGTTTCAATGTTTGAGTAACTATTTTTTTTTAACATATCTTTTCACATATTTTGACAAAATATCTATTTCAATATTTACTTTATCTTTTTTTTTTAAATTGTTTAAATTAGTAAGCTTTAAAGTGTGTGGAATTATCCATAATTTAAAACCTTTTTTTGTTATCTTCGAAATTGTTAATGAAACACCATTAATTAATATAGATGCTTTCTCTATTAAATCCTTTTTGAATTTATTATCAATCGAGATGTCAAAAATAATCGACTTATCTGATTTAGTAATTTTATTAACTATTCCAACGGTATCAACATGACCTTGACAAATGTGACCTGATATATTTTGACCATACTTCATAGGTAGTTCGAGATTTATAATGTCACTTTTTTTAATATTTTGAAATTTTGATCTTTTAAGAGTTTCATTTGATAAATAGAATCCTTGAATATTTTTTTTAACAGAGGATAAGGTTAAACAAACTCCATCACATGATATCGAGGTCCCTAAATTTTTTTTTTTTAATTTT
>CACCHS010000017.1 GCA_902545825.1 uncultured Pelagibacteraceae bacterium | reverse complement strand
CCCATTGGCCTTTTACAGCTTTTAAAACTTTTTTATGTTTTGCTTTACTTGTTACACCTCTTTTTACTCGGGCCATATTATCCTCTTAAACTATAAGGCATATAAGATTTCACAATTTTTCCATCTTGTTTAGACATTGTTGTTGTGCCTCTTTGCTTTCTAATCTGTGAATTAGTTCTTTTAATCATTCCATGCCTCTTTCCTGCCTGAGCCATAATTACTTTGCCTTTTGCAGAAATTTTAAACCTTTTTTTTGCTGAACTTTTTGTTTTCAATTTTGGCATGGGCGAACTTATACAAAGTTAATTTTAGATTTACAACCCTAATTTATTGCTTACTACAACGGCTGAATTACCATTATCATTTGTTTTCCATCAAACTTTGGGTGAAGTTCTATTTTTCCAATTGAAGACATATCAGCTTTGATTTTTTCCATTAATTCGTTTCCAAGATGTGTATGCTGTAATTCTCTTCCTTTAAATCGGATTGTAAACTTTACTTTATCCCCCTTTGATAAAAATTTTTGAGCATTTTTTATTTTAAAAGTATAGTCATGTACCTCTGTAACAGGTCTAAGTTTAATCTCTTTTAAGTCTATTTTCTTTTGATTTTTTTTTGCCTTGTTAGCTTTTTTTTGAGCATCATATTTATATTTTCCCATATCCATTATTTTACAGACAGGTGGCTTTGCATTCGGTGAAATTTCTATTAAATCTAATCCCTCATTTTTTGCCATAGATATTGCTTGGGTAGTATTTAATACACCTAGATTTTCTCCATCACTTGAAATAACCTGAACCTCAGGTGAATAAATTCTATTATTAGATCTCGGACCTCTATCTTTAGTTCTTCTCTGAATGTAATTTTTTTGATCTGCCACTTAGTTTGAAGGTGCTTGACTTAAAGCAGTATATTGTTCTAAAAATTTATCTAGCTTCATATTTTCTTGTTTATTATTATCTAACTTTCTAATAGTTACACTATTACTGTCAACTTCTTTTTTACCACAAATTAATAGAACTGGTATCTTGGAAAGTGAATGTTCCCTTATTTTGTAATTTAAATTATGGTTTTTTAAATCTACTATACAATTTATACCCTTATCATTTATCTCATTAGAAACTTTTTTAGCATAATCATCAAAATCATCTGATACTGGAATTACAACAACTTGCAAAGGGCTTATCCAAAAAGGTAACTTACCAGCGTAATTTTCGATTAGGATTCCAATAAATCTTTCTAGTGATCCAAATAATGCTCTGTGAAGCATTACTGGAACTTTTTTTGATCCATCTTTATCAACATAAGATGCACCTAATCTTGCTGGCAAATTAAGATCTACTTGCAATGTTCCACATTGCCAATCTCTTCCAATTGCATCTCTTAATACAAATTCAATTTTTGGACCATAAAAAGCTCCTTCACCTTTATTAATACTGTACTCTAATTTTGTAGCTTTTACTGCTTCAAGCAGAGCAGCCTCGGACTTATCCCAAACTTTATCATCACCAACTCTAACCTCGGGTCTGTCTGAATATTTCAATATTACATCGCTAAATCCTAAATTTTTATAAATATCTAAAATTAGATTTGTAACGCTTAAAGACTCGCTTGTGATTTGATCTTCGGTACAAAAAATATGTGCGTCATCTTGAGTGAAAGCTCTTACTCTCATTAAACCATGTAATGCTCCAGATGGCTCGTACCTATGCACCTTTCCAAACTCAGACATTTTTAAAGGAAGGTCTCTATAACTTTTTAAACCTTGATTAAAAACTTGAACACAACCAGGACAATTCATTGGTTTGATGGCAAATATTTTCTCATCAGGAGTGGTTGAAGTGTACATATGTTCGCCAAACTTTTCCCAGTGGCCTGATTTTTCCCATAAACTTCTGTCTAAAATTTCGGGTGTATTTATTTCTTTATAGCCAGCCTTTTTTTGTCTTAGTCGCATATAATCAATTAATTTTTGAAAAAGACTCCACCCTCTCTCATGCCAAAATACAGATCCTGGACTTTCCTCTCTAAAGTGAAAAAGGTCCATTTCTTTTCCAAGTTTTCTGTGATCTCTTTTTTCTGCCTCCTCAATTCTTTTAAGATAATCATCTAATTCCTTTTGCGATGGCCATGCTGTTCCATAAATTCTCTGTAACATTTCATTGTTTGAGTCACCTCTCCAATATGCTCCTGACACTTTCATTAATTTAAAGTGCTTTCCGATTTTTCCAGTTGAGGATAAATGAGGACCTCTACACAAATCATGCCATTTACCATGGAAATATAAAGAGATTTCTTCTCCTTCGGGAATACTCTCTATAATTTCAGATTTATAAATCTCCCCTTTTTTTTTAAAATGATCTGCAGCTTTGTTTCTTTCCCAAACTTCTCTCCTTGTTTCCTCGTCTCTATCAACAATTTCTTTCATTCTTTTTTCAATTTTATCTAAATCGTCCTGAGTAAAAGGCTCTTTTCGAGCAAAATCATAATAAAAACCGTTATCAATAACTGGTCCTATAGTTACTTGAGTTCCAGGGAATATCTCTTGGACTGCCATCGCAAGTATGTGAGCCGTATCATGTCTAATCGTATCAACTCCTTCACGGTCTTTAGATGTAAATATTTTAACTGTAGAATCTTTTTCAATATTAAAAGAGAGATCTTTTTGCTCTCCATCAACACTCATTATAAGTGCATTTTTTGAAAGTGATTTACTTATTTTATTACATATATCTAAACCATTTACTGGCTTATCAAATTTTATTTGTTTTCCATCTGGCAAAGTAATATTTGGCATTAGTTTACTAATTTTTTATATTCTGAATAAGTATTTAAACACATTTTTTCAATATTAAATCTATTTATAACGTTTTTTCTTCCTTCTCTACCCATTAAATCTAAAGTTAAAGTATCTAATTTTATAATTTCGTTAAGTTTGTCGCATAAAGATTTAGGATTTCCACTTTCAAATAAAAGTCCAGTTTTATTATCAATTACAGTTTCTTTTGACCCTCCAATGTTACTAGCAATAATAGGTTTTTTCATTGCTTGGGCCTCTACAGAAACTCTGCCAAAAGCTTCGGGTTCTATAGATGATGATACAATTACATCAGAAATATAATAAGCAACTGGCATCACGTTACAATTATCAACAAATTTAATATTTTGTGTAAGGTTAAATTGCTCGACAAGTCTCTCAAGTTTTTTTCTGAAAACGGTCCTACCTTGATCATCACCAAGAATTACAGCAACAAAATGTAATTCGGGGTTACTTTTTTTAAACAAATTTATTGCCTCTATGAACATTTCTTGTCCTTTCCAAGCTGTTAATCTTCCAGGTAAGAGTATAATTTTCTTATTATCCTCGATTTTCCAAGTGGCTTTGAGTTTATCTATGTCTTTTTTTTTGATTGTGTCAGAGTCAAAATATTCAGTATTAATTCCTCTAAAGATAACTAAAAACTTTTTTTTTGAATTTAAAAATTTTTGATAATTTTCTGAAATATGAGAAAAGATAAAATTAGAACCTGCAATTAATACATCCGACTTGACCATTATAGAGTTATAAAACTTTTTTATTGAATTTTTAAAATTGTAAGTACCATGAAATGTCGTAACAAATTTTCGTCTTGTAATTTTTGTTGCTAAATAACATGACCACGCTGGTGCCCTGCTTCTTGCGTGAACAATGGAAATATTTAAAAATAAAATCAAAAGAGTTAAGGCAATACTATTAATGAGAATTAATAAAGGATTTTTACTTTGAACAGGTAGTTTTATAAGCTTCACTTTCTTTTTATCAATATATTTAATGAGCTCACCACCACTAGTTACTATATAAGACTTGCAATCCTGTTCATACAAATAGTGTGCTAAATCATAACATCCTGTTTCTGCTCCTCCATAGCCTAACCTTGGTATAACTTGTAAGACTTTTAATTTTGATGCCATTGAATTAAAATATACATTATCAATTGATGTAAATAAACTTTATATGATTAAATACAAATACTTACGATTGAATAAATATAAAAAGTTAAGATATTTATCAATAAACAATCAATCAAAAATTTGTATTGTCTTTCTTCATGGTTTTATGTCTGACCTTGAGGGTAATAAACCAAAGAGTCTATTGAAATTCTGTAAAACGAATAAATTAGGTTTTGTAAGTCTTGAATACTCTGGGCACGGCAAGTCCTCAGGAAAATTTACAAAAGGTAATATTAGTACTTGGTCTAATGATGCCAAAAAGATAATTAAAAAATTTGTAAAAAAAAGAAAAGTTATTTTGATTGGATCGAGTATGGGGTCTTGGATAGGACTGAAACAATTCAAAAATTTCTCAAATCAAATAATCGGTTTTATTGGAATAGGATCTGCTCCAGAATTTTTAGAACTTTTGATGTGGAAAAAATTTTCAAAAAAAATAAAAACTGAAATTAAAACAAAAAAAATTTATTATTTAAAAAGTGGAAATTATGAATATCCAATTACTTATCAAATAATACGAGATGGTAAAAAAAATAAGGTCTTAAACAAAAAGATTTTATCAAAAATTAAAGTGACAATGATTCATGGTAGCAAAGATGAAGTAGTTCCAACCGTTTATTCCAAAAAAGTATTAAAACTCTTTCCTAATGCTAAAAAAAAATTAGTTGTTATTAAGAATGGTGATCATAGTTTATCAGACAAGAAAAATCTAAAAAGAATAATTAATGAATTAAAAATTCTTATCTTTAATAAACTTTAATCCTTCAACAAAAGAAGGAAATTTAAGCTTATATTTAAAGAATTTTTTCATTTTATCATTATTAACTTTTTTTGAGTCTCTATAAAAATTTTTAAGCATACCCTCTTGCAGTTTGTCTGGTGTGATTTTTTCAGGAATTTTAATTTTTAATAGCTCAGCTGCAAAAGTAGTAATTTCCTCAGTGGATGCAGGTCTGTCATCAGATATATTAAAAATTTCACCTCCCTTGAAGTTTACCATCGACTCAACCAAAATATTTGTAATATCATCCAGGTGTATTCTTGAAAAAAAATGATTTTTTTTATTAATTATTTTTGCACTTCCATTTTTAAGTCTTTTCAAAATATTATTAGAGTTTGAATAGATGCCAGAAAGTCTAAAAATTTGAATAGGAAGATTTGACTCCTTATATATTGAAATCCACTTTTTCTCAGCAGCCAATCGACTTATACCATTTTCAGAAGTTGGTTTCGTTAAACTTTTTTCATTTACCCAGTCCCCATTGTGGTCTCCATAAACACTTGTTGCGGATAAATATGTAATCCACTTGGCTTTAATTTTTTTTAATTCACTTTCAAAGTGTTTAAAAACTATATCTTCTCCATTAATTGGGGGAATTGATATTAAAATAAAATCCGCTTCATGTATTTTTTCAACTATTTTTGAATCAAAGTAGTTTTCATTTAATTCAAAAATATTATGAGTATTATTTATGTTTTTTGGCGACCTGGAAGTGTAACTAAGATTTATTTTATTTTTTTTGGAAAGTTCATTTATAAAATTTCCTGCAACTTGTCCGTAGCCGAAGCAAAAAATATTTACCACTTTAACTTACTTTTTTAATTGTAGATTTTGTTGTAATTGGATGTTTTAATTTATCTAACATTTCCTTAGGACATACTTGTACAAAATTTAAAATTTCCTTATCAAAATTTTTGATAATTTCATTTGATAATTTTGAATTTGTCTCTTTTGAATGCTCTTCAATAATATTTTTTAAAAACTCTTTCCAGTATTCAGTTTCAACATTTTGCCAAACTACTGTTTCAGGATTAACTTTTTTCTCAAATTGTTTACTTTTATCGTAGATAAATGCCATACCACCAGTCATACCAGCGGCAAAGTTATCACCAACCTCGCCTAGTATAATAATTGATCCACCTGTCATATATTCACATCCATTCGAGTCACACCCTTCAATGACCGAAGTGGCACCTGAATTTCTTACAGCAAATCGTTCACCTGCCTGTCCTGCAGCAAAAAGTTTCCCCGATGTAGCTCCATATAAAACTGTATTTCCAATAATTGTATTTTCAGACGAAACTAGATTGCTTTCATCTGCTAATTTAATTGATATTGTCGCTCCAGATAATCCTTTAGCTACGTAATCGTTAGCATCACCTTTCAAAACTAATTTTAGACCTTTCATTGCAAACGCTCCAAATGATTGTCCCGCAGAACCTTTGAAATTTAGAGTTAAAAATCCCTCATCTAACTTATTATGTCCGAACTTTTTATATAAATTATGTGATATTCTTGTTCCAACAGCTCTATGCGTGTTTTCAATTTCAAATTCTTTAATTATTTTTTTGGGATTATCTAAATGATTTTCAATTTCAGGCCATATGTTTTGATCAAGAGTATTTGGTACATCATTAATAATTTGTTTTTCACAATATCTCTTATTTTCACCTGGATCAGCTTGAACAAAGAGTGGGTTAAGATCAAGATCATCCAAATTAGCTGATGCTTTGCTTACTTGTCTCAATAGATCAGTTCTGCCAATTACATCATTTAAAGATTTAAAACCTAATTCTGCTAGAATTTCACGAACTTCAGTTGCAATAAAAGTAAACAAATTTACAACTTTTTCAGGAGTTCCAGTAAATTTTTCTCTAAGTTTATCTTCTTGTGTACAAACTCCTACTGGACAAGTATTGGAGTGACACTGTCTTACCATTATACATCCCATAGCCACTAGAGCAGTTGTCGCCACTCCAAATTCTTCAGCACCCATCATTGCAGCTATAACAACATCTCTTCCAGTTTTTATTCCTCCATCAGTTCTTAAAGTAACGCTGTGCCTTAAATTATTTAAAGTTAAAACTTGATTAGCTTCAGTCAAACCCATCTCCCAAGGTACTCCAACATACTTAACACTTGTTTGAGGACTTGCGCCTGTTCCACCGTTATGTCCTGAAATTAAAACAATATCTGCTTTTGCTTTTGCTACTCCCGCAGCAATTGTTCCAATTCCTGATGATGCAACCAATTTAACGCCAACTCTTGCTTTAGGATTTATTTGTTTAAGATCATAAATTAATTGTGCCAAATCCTCAATCGAGTAAATGTCGTGATGTGGTGGCGGAGAAATCAATGTAACTCCAGGTGTTGAGTGTCTTAATCTTGCAATTTCTGCTGAAACTTTAAAACCAGGTAATTGTCCACCCTCTCCGGGTTTAGCACCTTGTGCCATTTTTATTTCTATTTCATTACAATTATTAAGATAATTAATCGTTACTCCAAACCTGGCCGATGCTATTTGTTTAACTCTTGAATTTGCACTATCCCCATTTTCCATTTTGGTGAATCTTTTTTCATCTTCACCGCCTTCTCCACTGCAAGAAGCACCTCTTATCCTATTCATTCCAATTGCAAGAGTTTCATGAGCCTCTTTTGATAATGCACCATGAGACATACTTCCACTTCCGAATCTTTTTAGGATATTTTCAATAGGTTCTACTTCAGATACATTTATTGATTTATTCAAATATCTTTTTCTAAAGTCAATTAAATCTCTTAAGTTAATTGGAGGTAGATTATAAATACCCTCAGCATATTTTTTGTAAACTGTATAAGATCCACTTCCAACTGCACTTTGAAGCATATGGATTAATTTACCTTGGTACTGATGTAACTCACCATTTTTTCGATAACGATAAATTCCCCCAATCGGTAAAACACTGTCCTCGCTTTCAAATGCCTCATCATGAATAACTCTTATTTTTTTTTCAATTCCAGTCAGACCGATACCAGAAATTTTAGATACAACTCCTGGAAAATAATCAGAAACAATCGTTCTACTCAAGCCAACAGTTTCAAAGTTACAACCTCCTCGATAGGAACTTAGAACAGAAATTCCCATTTTTGACATTATTTTTAACAAACCACTATTCACTGATTTAATGTATCTTTTGATACAATCTTCATATTCAAAGTTACCAAATAATTTTTTTTCAAATCTTTGATATAGGCAATCAAGTGCCAAATATGGATTTACAGTTGTTGCTCCTACGCCTAAAAGGGTTGCAAAAGAGTGTGTATCTAGAGCTTCTCCTGTTTGTACATTTATAGACACATACCCTCTTAATTTATTATTTATTAGGTAAGAATTAATAGCACCAACAGACAAGAGCATTGGAATCGGAAGTCTTTTTTCGGAGATATTTTTATCAGACAAAATTAATTGTTTAACTCCTTTTCTAACCTCAATTTCAGCTTCTTTCTGTATTCTTTCTAATGCAATTTCTAAATTTTCACTTTTTTCAAATGTACAATCTATTTCATAAGAGTTTTTGCCAAAATAATTTATAAATTTTTTGAGTTGAGAATTAGATAAAATAGGTGAGTCTAAAACATAGATATTATCCTTAGTAAGATTATCAAAATTTAATATATTCCCTAAGTTACCAAATCTTGTTTTTAAACTCATAACTTTATTTTCTCTCAAAGAGTCGATGGGTGGATTAGTAACTTGGCTAAAATTTTGTCTAAAAAAGTGATATAAGGGTCGATACTTATCTGAAAGTACAGCTAAGGGTGTATCATCACCCATTGAACCTGTTGCTTCTTTAGCATCTTCAGCCATTGGATGCAAAATAAGTTCTAAGTCCTCTAAGCTTATACCAAAAGCATGTTGTCTTTTCTTTAGATCACTACCTTTAAATAAAGCTTTTTCATTTGAAACTGTAATTTTTTTATCTAGATCAATTATTTGACTATTAAAATGTTTATATTCTTTTGCGAGATAATTTTTTATCTTCTCATTAGTAAATAATTTTCCTTTTTCAATTCTTACTCCAATTATTTCTCCTGGTCCTAATCGCCCTTTGGCTAATATTTTTTTTTCATTTAATTTAATCATTCCTGTCTCAGAACCTGCAAATAAAAATTTATCTTTTGTGATAGTGTATCTAAGTGGTCTCAAACCATTTCTGTCATTAGCTGCTATTACCCACTCGTTATCAGTTCCTGCAATTGCTGCTGGTCCATCCCATGGTTCCATGGTGCTGTTTAAAAAATTAAATAGTTGTTGATGATCTTTTGATAAAACTTTACTTTTTTTTGACCATGCATCTGGGACCAACATAAGTTTAGCAAGTGGAGCAGGTTGTCCTGATATATTTAACAACTCAAATACATTATCTAGTGCTGCTGAGTCCGATGTTCCTGGTTGAATAACTGGTTTCAAATTCTCTATATCTTCAAATAAATTACTATCCATTTCTTGCTCATGGACTTTCATCCAATTTTTGTTTCCTCTAAAAGTGTTTATCTCACCATTATGTGCAATGGCACGGAAAGGTTGAGCTAAATCCCAACTTGGTGCGGTATTGGTCGAAAATCTTTGATGAAAAATAGCAAATCTGGAGACAAAACGTTCATCTTGTAAATCAATATAAAAATTAGATATCGATTCCGCCAAAAACATACCTTTGTAAATAATTGATTTTGAACTTAAAGAACAAATGTAAAATCCACTTAATGATTTTTTAATTGCCTCGTTTTCAATTTTTCTTCTTGTCTCATAAAGTTTTCTCTCTAGGTTTTTGCCGCTTAATTCCTTTATGTTATGTTTAAATAGAACCTGAGCAATTTCAGGTCTTGTTCTGTCTGCTTTCTCTCCTAATACTTTTGGATTTACAGGTACTTGTCTCCATCCATAAATGCTAAAGTTACTTTTTGTTAATTCACTCTCAACAATGGTTCTGCATGTTTCCTGCGCATCAAAATTATTTCTTGGAAGAAAGATCATGCCAACACAAATTTCAGAGTTATCAAATTTGTGTCCAGTTATTTCAATTTTTTCTATAAAAAAATCTTTTGGAATTTCTAAATGTATGCCCGCTCCATCGCCTGTTTTTCCATCTGCATCCACTGCTCCTCTATGCCAAACAGCCTTTAAAGCTTGTATTCCATAATCAACAACTGCTCTTGATTTTTTTCCCTCCGTAGATGCAACTAAACCAACTCCACAAGCATCATGCTCCATATCTTTAGAATAAACATTACTCTTTTTAAGTAGATCTAGGTTTTTTTTATATCTTTCCATTAAGCTACTTTTTCTTGATTAATAGTTTTTTGCTTTAAAAATTTTTTAATGTTTATAGCTGCATCACGTCCATCTTTAATGGCCCATACAACTAGAGAAGCTCCTCTAATGATATCTCCTGCAGCAAATACACCGGGTAAATTTGTTTCCATAGTATCAAAATCTGTTTTAATCGTACCCCATCTAGATACTTGAAGTTCTTTACTTCCAAAAAGTGTTGGCAAATCTTCAGGATCAAAACCTAATGCTTTGATCACCATATCAGACTTTATTTCAAACTCTGAATCTTTTTGAATTTCGGGTTTACGTCTACCAGTTTCATCTGGTTCTCCAAGTTTAATTTTATTTACTTTTAAGCTTTCAATTTTATTTTTTCCTATAAATTCTTTAGGTGCTGTAAGCCATACAAACTCTACTCCCTCCTCCTCAGCATTAGCCACCTCTCTAGCTGATCCAGGCATATTTTCTTTATCTCTTCGGTATAGGCATTTTACTGATTTAGCATTTTGTCTTATTGCGGTTCTTACACAATCCATTGCGGTATCACCGCCACCTATAACTACAATATTCTTTCCTTCTGCATTGAGTTTGCCATTATCAAATAATTCAACTTTATCACCTAATCCCTTTTTATTGGATGCAGTAAGAAATTCCATAGCAGGAAAAATATTCTCCAAATCGTTTCCAGGTAAATCAATCTCTCTAGCTTTATAGACACCAGTTGCGATCAGAATTGCATCGTGTTTTTCTCTTAATTCCTCAAGAGTTGAGTCTTTTCCAACTTCAAAATTTTGTACAAATTTAATTCCACTTTCCTTTAAAAGTTTTGTTCTTCTTTCGACTACAAATTTTTCAAGCTTAAAGTTTGGTATGCCATATATTAAAAGTCCTCCAGGTCTATCGTATCTATCGTATATTGTTACTTTATATCCTGAGGTTCTTAATTGTTCTGCACATGCTAAACCTGCTGGACCAGATCCGATTATTCCTACACTCTGATTAATTTCATTTTTTACTTTAATTGGTTTGATCCAACCGTTCGCCCATGCGTTTTCTGTTATATATTTCTCAACAGAGCCTATTGTTACGGTTCCATGCCCTGATTGTTCGATCACACAATTCCCTTCGCATAACCTGTCTTGAGGGCATATACGACCACAAACTTCTGGCATATTATTTGTACTTTGAGATAATTCATAGGCCTCTTTAAGCCTTCCCTCTGCGGTTAATTTAAGCCAATCTGGAATATTGTTACTTAAAGGGCAATGAACTTGACAAAAAGGAACTCCACATTGAGAGCACCTACTTGATTGTTGGGTTGCTTTTTCGTTTATAAATTCATCATAGATCTCTTTAAAATCCTCTTTTCTAAGATCAATCTCTCTCTTAGGTGGATTTTGCTGACCTATATCAGTAAACTTTAACATCTTTTTTGACATAATTTTTACTTGTATATACTAAGAAAATTCAATTTTAACTAATATTTAGGACAGTTTTTATTACCTATTTTAAGTAAAAAAATCAGTATTTATGTAGCTAATTCTTTTTTTGCATAGCACATATTCCAACATCTTATCGCTTTATTTTAAATTTATATAAGCTACTTAAGAATCGTTAGATGTTTTCAAACTTTTTCGAATTAACTATTTTATCTGCAATTCAGGGAATTTCTGAATTTTTGCCAGTAAGCTCATCTGCACATTTAATTTTAGCTAATGATATTTCAAATCTAGGGATTGGCTCAATTTATCTTGATACCGGAATGCACCTAGGTTCTCTGCTAGCTGTAATCTTTTATTTCAGGAATGATTTAAAAAAAATTACTAAAAATAAAAAATTATTGTACTTAATGATATTTGGTTCTTTGCCAACAATTTTTTTAGGTGCAATTTTATATATTACAGGATTAATAAACCTTTTAAGAAGTATAGAAATAATTGCATGGACAACTTTTATATTTGCTATCCTACTATGGGTTGCTGACAAATTTAAAGTTGAAAAAAAAATAGACAGTGATCTAAATATAATATCAATTTTGCTTATTGGCTTATTCCAAATGTTATCACTTATCCCAGGCGTAAGTAGATCAGGGATTGTAATCACAGCTGGTCGTTTTTTAAATTTTGATAGATTTGAGTCCTCAAAAATTTCGTTCTATTTATCTATACCTGCAATTGCGGGTGCAAGTTTTTTAACTTTAAAAGATTTAGGCTCATCAATTGTTGATAATAATATAATAATTTTACTTGGAATATCCTTTTCATTTATTTTTTCCTATCTAACGATTAAATATTTTTTAATTTATATAAAAAAATTTACTCTGTTTGCATTCATAATTTATAGAGTTGTTTTATCTTTTATATTATTTTATATAATTTATATCTGAGATTTTTTTAATTCAGGAATAATTTGGGAAAACAATACACCGGCAAGTATTAAACAGCAGCCAATTATATTATTCAGATTTAATATCTGGGATAATATAATCCAGGCTGCGACTGCAGCAAAAACGCCCTCGAGTGAAAATATTATAGCTGATGGCGTTGGTGAAATATTTTGTTGTGCATAAATTTGTAAAACAAATGCGATGCCACCTGATAAAACTCCTGCATATAATATCTGTATTTTTTGATCTAATATATTTGCTAAAATGAATTCCTCAAACATAAGTGCGGGAACTAGTGAACAGATTGAAACGATAAAAGTTTGGATTAGGCCAACCAGTATTGGAGCATCAAACTCCTCAACTAAAATACCAATAAAAATAATATGCAGGCTCCAAAAAAAAGCACAAATTAGTACAAGAGTATCTCCTAAGCGTATAGTTGCATCATAGAAATTTGTCAGAAGGTATGCGCCTAAAATACATAAAAATATGGATGGCCAAACGCTCCAGTGAATTTTTTTTTTAAATAAAAAAAAAACAATAATTGGAACCATTGGCACGTAAAATATTGTGATGAATGCTGCATTAGCAACATCGGTAAAAAGAAGTGCTACTTGTTGAAGTAAAGAAGCTAAAAATAAAAAAATACCTATTGAGATAGATAAATAAATAAATCTGTTTCTATTTTTTGATAAAACTTCACGTGATGTTTTTTTTTCTAAAAATAAATAGAAAGGTATTAAAGCTAAAAATCCTACAAAAAATCTAGTAGTATTAAAGACATAAGGTCCAATTAGCTCCATTCCTGTATCTTGAGCTATAAAAGTTGTTCCCCAAATAAATGTACAGAAAAATGCAGCTATCATTGATTGAGGTTTTGTCATTTAGATTGCTAACCTATATGCAAAATTTTTACCTAAATTTTCTTTAAGTTCATTGTTAAATCTTGCTGCCTCAGCTCCATCAATAATCCTATGATCATAAGATAAAGATAAAGGTAGCATAATTCTCTCGTTAGATTTTCCTCCTGAGTGCGAATGAACTCTTCTCAACTTTCCAATCCCGAGAATGGCTACCTCGGGAAAATTAATTATAGGAGTAAAAAAAGAGCCTCCTATGCCGCCAAGGCTGGTTATAGTCATTGATCCACCATAAAAGTCCTTTTTATCTATCTTAAGTTTTCTGCACTTATCGCTTGTAGTTTTGAGTTCCCCAGCGATTTGATTAATATTTTTTTGATCCACATTTCTTATCTTTGGCACCATCAAACCATACTCTGTATCAACAGCTATACCAATATGAAAATATTTTTTGATTGTCATTTTTCCGTTTTCTATGTCATCAATTGAGCTATTAAAAGAAGGAAACTTTTTCAAAGTTGCAACTAAAGCTTTGGTTATAAAAGCAAGAGGTGTTATTTTCTTTTTTTCACCAGTATGCAAATCCTTAAGTGAATTTCTAAAATTTTCCATATCTGTAACATCTGCTTCATCATGGTTTGTTACATGAGGAATTGTATTCCATGCGTGCGAAAGGTGTACAGCAGCTATTTTTTTAACTCTTGGAATATCTTTGATTTCTATCTCACCAAAATCTGAATGGGTAAATTCTGTTTTGAACTCATTTTTACTTTGTGTATTTTTTTCTTGACCAATATGTTTAACAAATTTTTTAATATCCTCCTCAACTACTCTACCATCTCTTTGTGAACCTAATACTAAGTTGATATTAACTCCTAATTCTCTAGCAAACTTTCTAGTTTTTGGACTTGCTGGAACTCTTTTTTTTTCATTCATAATTTATAATTTGCTTGGAAAGGATCTTTTTGTATCAATATTATATTTTTTTATTGCATCTTTGACTGGCTTAGATGAAATTAGTTGCTCATTTGACATAACACTTAGTGCATATGTAACTATGTGTTCTTTATCAACCTCAAAGAATTTTCTCAAATTTTTTCTGGTATCACTTCTTCCAAAACCATCAGTTCCTAGTGAATAAAAACTATTTTTTACAAAAGGTCTTATTTGCTCTGAATGACTTCGCATATAATCGGAAGCTGCCAAGACAGGGCTATTTGATTGACCCAAACATTGTTCTACATATGAAGCTTTATTTTTTTCATCTGGATTTAAAAGATTGTATCTTTCGGTTTCCATACCATTTCTCGCAAGCTCATTAAAACTAGTTACACTCCAAATTTCACTATCAATTCCATATTCATTTTGTAGTATTTCAGCACCACTAATAATTTCTCTTAAAATTGCACCAGATCCAATTAGCTGAATTTTGGTTTTTTTATTTTTATTAAATTCTTTAAACTTATACATGCCCTTTAAAATTCCCTCCTCACATCCTTTATCTTTTGGCATAGCAGGATGAGGATAATTTTCGTTCATAGTTGTAATGTAATAAAATATGTTCTCTTTTTTTTCATGCATACGTCTAAGTCCTTCTCTAAAAATTACTGCAAGTTCGTAAGCAAATGTTGGATCATAAGAAATACAATTTGGTATAGTAGAGGCTAGAAGATGACTATGTCCATCCTGATGTTGTAATCCCTCACCTGCCAAAGTAGTCCTACCTGAGGTGGCACCAATTAAAAAACCTCTAGCTTGGCTATCACCTGCTGCCCAAGCAAAGTCTCCAACTCTTTGAAAACCAAACATAGAGTAAAACAAGTATATTGGTATCATTTCAATATCATGATTTGTATAAGACGTTCCTGCAGCAATCCAAGATGCCATTGATCCTGCCTCGTTGATTCCTTCTTCTAGAACTTGACCTTTTTTATCTTCTCTATATGAACTTAATTGCTCAGAGTCCTCTGGCTCATATTTTTGTCCCTCATGAGCGTAAATTCCAATTTTTTGAAAAAAACCTTCCATACCAAATGTTCTAGCCTCGTCAGGTATAATTGGCACAAGTCTAGGTGCAACATTTTTATCTCTTAGAAGGTTTGTTAATAATCTTACTAATGCCATTGTTGTTGACATCTCTTTTTTTCCTGTAGACTCTTTTAAAAAATCAAAAATATCTTTTTGAGGAGCTTTTATTTGCTTGGCATAAGTAGTTCTTTCTGGAATGAAACCACCCAGTTTGATTCTACGATCTTTTAAATATTTAATTTCCTCAGAATTTTCATCAGGTCTAAAATATTGAATTTCCTCTACTTGCTTATTGGTTAGTGGAACGTCAAATCTATCTCTGTAATACATTAAATCTTCAACACCCATTTTTTTTTGCTGGTGGGTGGTATTAACACTTTCTCCAGTTTTTCCCATTCCATATCCTTTAATAGTTTTTGCAATAATTACAGTAGGTCTACCTTTATTTTTTGAAGCTTGATCATAAGCTGCGTAAACTTTATGTGGGTCGTGGCCTCCTCGGTTTAATCTCCATATATCCTTATCAGAAAGAGTGGATACCAGTTCCTTTGTCTCAGGATATTTACCAAAAAATTTCTCTCTTACATATAAACCATTTCTCGCTTTAAAAGCTTGATATTCACCATCGACTGTTTCATTCATTATTTTTACTAGGTGTCCAGTTTTATCTTTTGCTAATAAAGGATCCCAATAAGAACCCCATATTACTTTAATCACATCCCAGCCTGCTCCTCTGAAAATACCCTCTAGCTCTTGAATAATTTTTCCATTTCCTCTTACTGGACCATCCAATCTTTGAAGATTGCAATTAACAACAAAAATTAAATTATCTAAGTTTTCTCTTGCTGCCAATCCAATAGCTCCCATAGACTCTGGTTCATCCATTTCACCATCACCAAGAAATGCCCATACTTTTCTACCCTCATCTTTTATAAGTCCTCTATTAATTAAGTATTTCATAAATCTAGCTTGGTAGATTGCTAACATAGGGCCTATTCCCATAGAGACAGTCGGAAACTGCCAAAAATTTGGCATGAGCCAAGGATGTGGATATGAAGATAGGCCACCTGGGTTTACCTCTTGCCTAAAATTATCTAATTGCTTTTTGCTCAACCTTCCTTCTAAAAATGCTCTGGCATACATACCAGGAGCACTGTGACCTTGAAAATATATTAAGTCTCCTCCAAACTTATTGTTCTTTGCTCTCCAAAAATGATTCATACCAACGTCATATAAAGTTGCAGCAGAGGCAAAAGTTCCAATGTGACCACCAAGTTCAGGAAATTTTTTATTTGCTCTCACGACCATTGCAGCAGCATTCCATCTAATTAAAGATCTTATCCTTCTTTCAAT
>CACCHS010000016.1 GCA_902545825.1 uncultured Pelagibacteraceae bacterium | reverse complement strand
GCAAAGAAAATGATGGTGAAAATGTATTCTTTAATCTGCAAGAAAAACCAGATGCAAAGTATTTTTTTATGGTTGCAGCAAAAGATATTAAAGCTGGAGACGAACTTACAGCAAACTATAATCTTTATACCTATCCAAAAACTGGTGTAGGTTTACAGATGCTGTAAATGGAAAAAAAATTACCAAATAATTGTAAAGTTATTGTAATAGGTGGTGGTGTAGTTGGCTGTTCAACCGCATACCATTTAGCAAAATTTGGTTGGAAAGACACAATTTTACTTGAAAGAGATCAATTAACATCAGGCACAACTTGGCATGCTGCTGGCTTGGTTAGTCAATTAGGACCCTCTGCGGGAATTACTAAAATAAGAAAGTACTCTTTAGATTTATACAAAAAACTTGAAAAAGAAATAGACTTTTCCCCTGGTTTAAAACTTAATGGTGCATTATCTATTGCTACAACACCAGGCAGATGGGAAGAATTAAAAAGACAAGCAACTACCGCTCAATTATATGATGTAAATGTTGAAGTACTAAACTTAGATCAAATTAAAAAAAAATATCCTATAATTAATAATCATGGTGTCTTAGGTGGAATTTTTATGCCTGGAGATGGTCAAGCAGATCCTGTCGGAGTAACAAACCTGCTTGCAAAGGCAGCCAAAAAAGAAGGTGCTAAAATATTTGAAAAATCACCAGCTCAAAAAATTTTAAAAAAAAATGGGAGAGTTTCAGGTGTAGTGGTAAATGGACAAACAATTGAATGTGAATATATTGTTTTAGCAACAGGAATGTGGTCTAGACAAATTGGTGAAGATATGGGGTTTAGTGTTCCACTTTATCCTGCAGAACATTTTTATATTATTACTGAGTCTATTAAAGATTTACCAAAAGATCTTCCTGTATTAAGAGATTTTGATGATAGTTTATACTTAAAAGAAGATGCTGGTAAAATGTTGGTTGGAATTTTTGAGGGTAAATCAATTCCTGCATTTAATAAAACAAATAGAGTTCCAGAGGATTTTTCTTTTGGGGAATTTCCAGAAAACTTTGATCATTTTGAACCATATCTTTCCGCTGCAATTAAAAGAGCACCAATTTTAGAAAAAGCAGGAATTAGAAAATTTTTTGCAGGGCCTGAATCATTTACACCTGACACAAATACTTTGTTAGGTGAAATACCAGGGATTAAAAATTTATTTGCTTGTTGTGGTTTGAATAGTATTGGAATTGGAAGCGGTGGAGGTGTCGGGAAAGTTACAGCTGAATGGATGATGAGTGGACATATTAATGAAGACTTATTTATTTATGATATAAAAAGATTTCAAAACTTTCACTCAAACATAGATTTTATTAAAGAGAGAATAACTGAAACGTTGGGCGACCTTTATGGAATGCATTGGCCTTACAAACAACATAAAACATCAAGAAATCAAAAATTACTTCCGTATCATGATGAGCTTAAAAAAGCTGGGGCATGCTTTGGTGTTTCAGGAGGATACGAAAGACCCATGTGGTTTAACTTAAATGGATCACCGGCTGAGTATAAATATAGTTATGGTTATCAAAACTGGTATCCATCCGTTGAAAACGAGACTAAAAATACAAAAAGAAATGTTGGATTGTTTGAATTAAGCCCTTTTTCAAAATTTGATTTAAGAGGAGAAAAAAGCTTTGAAGATCTCCAAAAAATTTGCACCGCTAACATCAAGTCAACTCCTGGTAAAACAACCTATACACAAATATTAAACAAAGATGGTGGAATAGAAATTGATTGTACAGTCGTTTGTTTAGATAAAAATTATTTTAGAATAATAAGTTCTGCAGCAACAAGAGAAAGAGATAAATTTTTTATTTTAAAAAATATTTCAGATGAAGTGGAGTTTAAAGATGTAACCGATGATTATTGTTGTTTAGGTTTGTTTGGACCAAAATCAAGAGATTTACTTTTTAAAATAAGCAAAGATGATTTTTCTAATGATAGCTTTAAGTTTGGTTCTGGTAAATATGTAACAATTAATAATATTAAAGTTTGGGCTCAGAGACTTTCATATGTAGGTGAATTAGGTTATGAGTTATATATAGAAAAATCTAATGCTAAAAATTTATATAAAGCAATAGTTGCTGAGGGAAAAAATCATAATTTAGTTCATTGCGGTATGCATGCAATGGATACAATGCGAATGGAAAGTGGTTTTTTGCATTGGGGACACGATATATCGCCTGAGGAAAATCAATATCAAGCCGGTTTAAGTTTTGCAATAAGCTATAAAAAGAATAATGACTTTTTAGGAAAAGATGCATTATTAAAAATTAAAGATAAAGAACCCAATAAAAAAATGACGATGCTAACTTTAAAAAGCAAAAAAGCTGGGGAACCTTTGTTGTTACATGATGAGCCAATTTATTTAGACAACAAGATTATAGGAAGAACCACTTCAGGGAATTATTCTTTTAATTTTAACAAAAATTTAACATTTGGTTATGTAGATCAAGATTTGTCTAATTTAGACACTAGTAAGAGCAAGCTTTATATAGAAGTGGGCAAAGTAAAATACGAAGCGGAGTATTTAGCTAAACCTCTCAATCAAAATAACTTTAAGACAATCTGAGAGCGAATACTCATCATGGACGATTTGACTCAATCCTTAACCTCAATTTGAACAACCTGACAGTTGTATTGATTCGCCTCTCGTGATTTATTGCGGTATGTCTACAGAACAAATTTTAAGAAAACCCGCGAAAGAGACTTTCTTAGAAGAGCAAGAAGCACAAGTAGAACAAAAATCATCTCAAAAAGTAGACATTAATGTTTTATTAGAAAAAGTAAGAGCAGAAAAAAAGAAAGAAAAAAAAGAAAATTTAATATTTTTAAGTCTTATTTCATCAGTTATTTTAATAACTGCATTTATCGCTTCTTTTTAAGATTTTTTCAAATTAAGTCTAGCTGTATTTAATAATTTACAAATCATATTTGAAATTCTTTGCATATTCTTTAATCTCATTTTTTCAACTTCAACACTGACTTTTTGACCTGAGTGAATGCTGTAAAGGTTTAAATCATTTTTAATAATAAACTTTTCACTTTCTAGTCGTCTTAACTTTCTAATTACGGTTGGTCTTGGAACACCAGTTAAATCAGATATTGTCATGGCATTTAATCCAAAACTTCCACTCAAGCTCAGAAGATCTTTTGAAAATCTGGTTCCCTCATCAGTTATACTATCTAAAAACTTAGTATAGTTTTTATCTCCCTTTATTTTATTATTGAAATGTAAATTTTGATTATAAACAATCGTTGCCCATATTGAGAAAGTTTCATAATCTTTAAAAAAAACTTTTTTAAATTCTGTCATAAACTCAATTTGAAAATTTAAAAAATATCTCCAGCATTGGGTATAATTAGTTTTGATTGAAGATATAAAGTCATCTGTAGAAATGTGATTTTTGATAATTTTATTTTCTAAAAGTTTTTTTGAAAAACTTGATAATAATCTTGATATATGTTTTATAGAATTTAATGGCTTCTGGAATTCAAAACCATCACGCTGAATAGTCAGGCTTTTTTTATTTTTTTTTAAAACACCTGCTTTTTCCAATTCTAAAATCTTTCGTCTTGCGGTTTCCTTCGAAATATCCAATTCTTTTGCTATATCAACAATACTAAATTTTTTTAATTCAACTTCTCTTGGCTTATAATACTCATCCCAAGTGTAACTAAGCATATAATCACTATATGCATTCATTGTTTTGTTTACTAAACTTATAAGAATGAAATACTTATCAAGATCCTGAAATTGACTGTAAGCTCTGTGAAGCCAATCTCGTTGTAACTCTAGATAATCAGTATGTAATGTATGATAATTTTTTGTGTATATATTTGAAATATGACTTTCCTGGATTTCAGTTGAAAATATATTAAGGGTTTCCTTCATTTTATTTAAAATAATTGTATCGAGAAATAATAATATTATTGAAAGTACATCAAGAAAAATTTATATATTTACAAAAAATTAAATCATTAATTAGCCTTAATAATAATGGAATTCGTAAAATTAGTAGGTCCAGCAGGCGTTTTTTTCATTATGTTTGCATTAGGCCTAAATCTTACAATAAGAAACTTTGTAAAAGTATTTAAAAGTTTTGAAAACCTTATAGTTGGTTTGATTTGTCAAATAATCATATTACCTATCATTGGTTTAATACTTATATCTTTAATTGATTTAACACCCGAATTTCAATTTGGAATTTTTTTATTATTAATCATGCCGTCTGCTGCAATGTCCAACTATGCTACAAAACTAGTAAATGGCAATGTCTCTTTATCAATTACATTAACTTCATTGTGTGCTTTATTATCTTTTATTACTGTTCCATTATATTTAAATCTTTTTGGTAAATATATTTATGAAGATTTTTTTGAGTTAAATTTAATTATTTTTTCAATTAAAACATTTTTATTTATAACAGTCCCAGTTTTTTTGGGAATTTATTTTAGGAAGAAATTTCGAGCCGTGTTTGAAAAAAAAATTTTTTTTCTAGATCGTCTAGCATTTGGAATATTTTTAATTATCGTATTTATTGCAATATTTATGGAAAGAAATAATTTAATAAATTATTTTGACGATATTGGAGTTGTTATTATTTCATTACTTTTATTAATAGTGATTGTTGTTTTTACGGTAGTAAATATTTTTGTCAGAGACATTGCATCAAGAAGAGCTATTTTAATAGAAGGTTTGCTTCAAAACGGTGCAATGGGTTTTGTAATTGGATCTTTAATTTACAGCGAAGTTGTTTATCTTATACCTATTGCAATTTACGCTTTGCTTCAGTATTGCGTTCTTATGTTTTATATCGGAAATATAAAGATTAAAAATTAATTAATATCTCTAAAACCTAAGTACGTTCAATATATTTTGAATGTAGATGTATTAATCTTCATTCAAATTATTAATATTTTATTTTTTAAATGAAAAATGAAAGATTGAGAAAATCAAAGTAGATATCCCATAAGCAAGCAGTAGAAACGCTATAACCAATAATAATACAGTAAATTTGTTGATTCCTTTATTTGGAATTGTACTTTCTATTTGTTGTTTTAATCTTTCGTTCTCATTTTCTAAAAGTCTATTTTTAAAAATTTCTTTTTCTAGTTTTATTTTTTCATTTTCTTTAAGTAATTCAACAATCAACTTTTTACTATCCTCATTTTCCTGAATAATTTTTGCAAATAGTGATTTAAGTTTTTTGTTTTCCTCGCTTAAAATCGTATTTTCATTTTTAAGTTGATCTTTTATTTTTTTTAGTTGCCCAAATTCAAGGAGAGATTCATCAGTCTTAACGTTTGCAAGCTTCATGTTTTCGTAAGTCTTAGTCTCATATTTTATCTCTTTTGTTTTACCTAATGATTTAGTTACTGAAAAAGCAGCAATTTCATTGATTAAACCATCTTCATTGCCATACATTAAATCTAAATTAAAATTAATACTCTTTACGTTTTTAGCAAACGAAACTCCAGCATGATAACCCGACCAATTCTCTTCTGAACTCGATACATTACTATTTTCATTTCTGGCAGTAATTTTTATTTCATCACTCAAGCTACGATTAAAATTAACTCCAAAGTAAGGTTTTATAGTAAAATTTCCTGGTAGACCTTCTGTGTATGAAACTCCAAATCCACCACTTAATAATTGCTCAATACTTTCATCAACACTTAAATCACCATCAGTAAATTTTGATAAATATTCGGGAAATCTTTGTAATCCATAAGTCCCTTCTACACTTATATTTAAATAATTTTCGTCTCCTGTTCCAATTTTTTTGCTTAGTTTGGTATTAATAGCCGCAAACTCACTTATAAAATTATTATTTATCCTTTCAATTTTGTCTGTATCGTAATCTTTAACATCCAAGTCATTTATTCCTATCATTGGAGTAAGAGAAGCTTTGATTCCTTTGTGTTCAAAAGTGTTTTTAAGTCCTATTACAAAATTATCTCCACCTAAAAACTCTCCATTATCAAAATCACCATTTTGATTAGTGTAACCCACAAAAAAATTGCTTACAATTGGATATCCTTTCCAGTCTATCGGACTCAGCATACCAATGATTCCACTTGATGTTCCATCATAAATTCCATCTCTTTTTTGGTAGCTGTGAAATAGTTTAACAAATCTATTATTACATTCCCCGTCAAGTTCTTTATCAGTTCCAATTCTATCAATTGTTGTACATTCATCTGGCCATTCTGCTCCCAGATAATTTGCTGCCCCAAATATACTTCTCATTTTAGTTAGAGTGTTTTCGCTTCGATATTTTTGATTATTTTTTTCTACTTCAAGATTTTCACCCAAGATTGTTAGAGTTCCATCGTTACTAGAACCCCCACTATCCAAATCCTCTGATGTTAAAGTATAACCATTTGTTCCTGTATTATTTTCTATTATTAGATTATCATGATTATAAATTGTTACTGTGATATCTCTATTATTGTCAGCACCTAGCACAATTTTTGAGTTAGTATTACCTAAATCAATTCCTTTGTTCCATGTAGCCCCCCGATTAATATTGATCGTTGTTGTAGCAGTACCTGATGCATCGTCTGCAATTAAAATATCTTTTGAGGTTCCATGACCAGAAATTGTACCTGAATTAGTAATGGTTGTTGTAGTTGTATCGTTTGAATAAATTGCCGGTCTGTCATCCCCTATAGTTTCAATTGTTCCAGAATTTGTAATAGTTACAGCACCAGATGAGCCGGCTGCACAAATAGCACAAAGTGCATTTACATTTCCTTGACTGACGCTTACTCCTCGCATTCTAATTGTTCCTGAATTTGTAATATTTGTTTCAGCACTACTACTTCCCCAATTAACAATTGTACCGTGGGTTTTAGAAATTATACTTCCAGCATTAGTAATATTGAAGGTACCACTAACATCTTTATAATTTATAGTACAGCATCCTCCCTGTGACTCAATTGTACCAGTACTTTTGTTCTCAATTGTTGGACTAACTCCTGCTTGAAGGTAGATTGTGTGATGACTACTACTCTGTATTGTTCCATGATTTGTTATTTTCAAATTTTCATTCGTCTGACCATGAAGTGCTATTTTACCAGTTCTCAATAAAGTAATGTCTTCGTTGACGGTTAACTCATCGTCATTTGAACAATTTAGCTGACTGGTAGAGTCAGAGCTTAATGTGGTATTGCAAGGTCCTCCCCAAGCGAAATTACTTATAGATAAAAAAAATAAAACAAAAAATAATAACTTTTTCATAAATTTTATTAATGATAGCTTATAAAAATTTAAATTGGAAAAAAAATGACTTAAACCAGTTTAAATGGGTTTTTTTACGTTTTTTTTGTAAAAATTAATTAATATCTCTAAAAACCCAAGGCCATTCAATATATTTCGAATATTTTTTAAACCAAAAAGATAAATATCTTTCAGATAAATAAGCATACAATCTTGTTTGGTCGTATCCCTTTAAATTATCTAGGCCAAAAATTTTTTCACATTCAAATAACCACGGGAACACATCACTAAAATATTTTTCCATAATATCTTTTTTGGATACAAACATTATATGTGGATTGTAAAAAGATCTTGTATTTACGTATTTTCGAAATTCTTCACGATCTTCTTTCTTTAAGACATCAATTGCTTTGTCGAGAATTCCAAAACCGTGATGCATATCAAAGTGAAGTTTAATGCTTGAATTTTTTAAATTAAATAAAATTTTAGGATTTCTAATTACGTTTTTCCAACCACGCTTAACAATTTTCATAAATTTTGTTCCAAGATATATAGGTTCACAAATTACAGCATTATAACTTTTCCATTCATTAGGAATGTCATTAAGAATTATTTCCTCTAAAGGCTTATTAATATCTTCGTTCTTAGATTTTAACCAAAACCTTCTTCTTTGACAAAAGCCAATCCAATCTTCTTTTGAAAAGCTATTAAATTTGTTTTTCCAAAACCAATAATGAAATGTCAGCTCTGAATAATTTTTTTCTTTAAAATTAATATTTTCTCCACCCTCACATTTAATATAATTGGAGTTGAAACTATTTTTTCCAACTCCTACTAAATTTACACTCAATTTTTCTAACTTTTCCGATTGAATATTGGTTATGCAGTATATTTTAGGATGAGCCATTTATTAATATATTTGTATAATTAAAATTGATATTAATTCATTATTTTAAAAACTAAATGAAAATTTACGATTGTACAACGTTTTACTCAGAGCATATGATGATGGATGTAAGGTTTAGCATATTAGACAAATATGTTGAAAAATTTATTGTTACTGAGTCATTATATTCACATAGTGGAAAAAGAAAAAAATTGAATTTTGATATAAATAATTATCCAAAATATAAGAATAAAATTATCTATTTAGTTATAGATAGAGAGCCAAATGATTTGATAGAAATCGAACAAAACAATGTTCATAAAAGACTTAATAGTATAAAGCGAATTGAACTTTCTTATAATTATATGAATAATGCAATTAAAGATGTTGCCGAAGATGATTTGATTATACTAAGTGATAATGATGAAATACCAAATCTAGACTCAAAAGCTTTTTCGAATTGTAAAAAGAATATCATTTTATTCAAGCAATTATTTTTTTACTATAAATTTGATTTATTTTACGATTTAATTCCATGGTTTGGCTCAAAGGCCTGTAAGAAAAAATCATTAAAGTCTTTTTCATGGTTAAATAATTTAAAGGGAAAAAAATATCCATTTTGGAGACTGGATACTCTTTTCACTCAAAATAAATTGATAAATCTTGAAATTATAAATGATGGAGGTTGGCATTTTACAAATTTAAAATCACCAATAGATCTTTACGAAAAATTTAATAATTTTGGTCACCATGATGAGTTTATTGATAGTGGAATTACAATTGAAAAACTAAAGTATTATATTGATAATGGTATAGTTTTTTATAATCATTTTGCTGATCAAAAGGATCAAAATAAATGGAATTATAATTATAAGCTAAAAAAAATTAACAATGGACTTCTTCCAAAATACTTAGTTGATAATAAGGATAAATATAAAAATTGGTTTAGTTAAAAATGAAAATCTACGATTGTTGTATATATTTTGATGAAAATTTAATGCTTGATATGAGGTTTAATATATTAAATGAGCATGTTGATAAGTTTGTGGTCGTTGAAGCAACAAGGGATCATTCAGGGAACCCGAAAAAACTTAATTTTGATATAAATAATTTTCAAAAATTTAAAGAAAAAATAATCTATTATGTAGTAGAAGATATACCCCAAGAAGTTAAAAATTATAAAAAGGGCTGGAGTACAAATTTTTATAGAGAGAATTTTCATAGGGACTCTATTTCAAAGGCTATAGAGAATTGTGATCCTGAAGATTTAATACTTATTTCAGACGCAGATGAAATACCTAACTTTGATGCTATAAATAGCAGCAAGATAAAAAAGTTTGCTTTATTAAGACAGAAAAATTTTTATTATAAAATCAACTTACAAAGTGAAAATGAGTGGCTAGGAACCGGAATTTGCTACAAAAAATATCTAAAGTCACCCCAATGGTTGAGAAATAAAAGGTTTTTAAGAAGAGGCTTCTTAAGAAGATTTTTTTTTAAAACACAAATTATTAGTGATGGAGGTTGGCATTTTTCTTTTTTAAAAACCCCAGAGGATATAATTAAAAAAATGAATGCATATGGTCATGGAGAATTAGCTTTTCAAACTAATAAACAAAAAATTGAAAACAGTATTAAATCTAAAGAATTTTTTATTAATCCAAAAATTAAATTAAAAAAAGTATCTGTAGACAAAACTTTTCCAAGATATATTTATGATAATATATCTATATTTAAAAATTGGATTGATAATTAAAATACTGTTGTTTTAAAACGTGAAAATATATCAAAAAAAAGTAAAAGCTTTTACTCTAATTGAATTACTTGTTGTAGTTGCTATTATTGGTGCCTTAGCTGCAGTAGGAGTAGTTGTTTACACTGGTTATACAAGTGCAGCAAAAAAAAATGTAACAAAGCAAAACCATGTTTTAATGGTAAAACAATTTACAGTAATGGTACTGGATTTTGATGTATATGGAAGCATTGATAGAAAATTAAATGGAGGTAAAATTACTAATTACACTCAAAAAAATTTAGCTTTTGATTGCCCAGCTTTTCAACATCATTTTAAAGATATTAAAACTCCATATGCTGACAAAGTGGCAATAAGTAAAGACCAAGATAATCAAGCATGGGCAGGTCAATGTTGTAATTACGGCAAAGAAGGAAGAACATATATTTGGAGTAAAGAGGGTGGATATTGTACATTCTCAACTTATATTGACAAAAATGAATTGGTTTATGATGAAATTAAATGGTCAGATTAAAAAAATAAGTATATATATCAACAACAATTTAATGGCGGGGTAGCTCAGTTGGTTAGAGCGCGGGACTCATAAGCCCGAGGTCAGTGGTTCGATCCCACTTCCCGCTACCAAAATTATGGGACTATCAATAGTAATACCGGTTTATAAAGAGAAAAAAAATCTTAAAGACCTAATAACTCGAATATGTAAATCTGTTAAAGAAAAAAATTTTGAGATTATCGTAATTGACGACAACTCAAAGGATGGATCAATAGAAATTCTTAAGAAATTAAAATCAAAGTTTAAAATACTTAGATTTTTTATTAGAAAAAAAAAACCTAGGGATTTATCCAAATCATGTTGTATGGGATTTGATTTATCAAAATTTGAAAATATTTTAGTTATGGATGGCGATCTTCAGCATAGACCCGAGGAAATAAACAAACTTTATAATAAAATTAAAAAAAATTATGATTTTGTAATAGGAGACAGGGGTCTTTTAAAAAAAAAAAATAAGGGACTAAAATTATATAGGTTATTATCCTCAATAATATTAATTTTTATAGTAAATACTTTTTTGGGCTTTAAAACTAATGACCCAATGAGTGGTTTTTTTGCTTTCAAAAAAAAAATATATACCCTTAATAAAAAAAAATTATCAAAGAAAGGATATAAAATTTTACTAGATTTAATTTATTCAACCACAAAAAAAGTAAAAATCTGCGACGTACAAATTAATTTTAATTCAAGAGGAGAGGGTTTTAGTAAAATGAGTTATAAAATTATATATTTTCTAATTACAATGATATTAATTAAGTTTTATAAAAGGATATTTTAATAAGATTTTTTTAATTTAATTAAAGATAAGCTGTTTAATTCTATAATTTTTTCAATTTTAAAGACGTTATCTAGTTTTTTTGGTTTTTCAAAAGTATTACTTCTCACATCGCTAATATAAATTATCCAAAAGCTCTTTATATTATTATAATCATTTTCATCATCTAAATTTATTAAATCAAAATTTAGTTTTTTTAAGTAATTTTTAATATAATTTTTGTATACTTCATTTAAATTTTTCTCTTTTGCCTCAAACTTTTTAATTGAGTAAATGTTTGTATTTGATTTATTAATAATTTCTAAACTTCTTTTTATCTGTGGCTTAGTAGGATAAACCTCTTTGTAGAACTGCTTAAAAGAATTTTCATATAACACGTGATTAAAGCTGGTAACTACCACAATTAAAAAAATTAGTGATATTTTGATAAACTTGTTTTTATCAAGAAAAATGAAGTGAGAAATTATAAAAATAATGGGAATTAATAAAAAAATCACATATCTACTAGTTAAAACAGGCGCGAATATATACCCATAAACCACTGGTAAAAAATAAGACAACAAAATCAAAATCACAAAAAAAGTGAAAATATTTAATTCAAAAAAAATTTTATTTCTGTTTTTACAAATTAAATAAATTAAAGATAAAAGGTAAATTAGTCCTAAAATTCTAGAGCCAAAAAAACTTGAAAAGTAAAAATTTGTAAAGAAACTTAGATCTGTTGGTTTTATCCAATGGGGAGCTAAGGATGTTTCAAAATATTCAGAATAATTAATATTTATTGGTAAATAAACAAATAAATATAACAAAATTACAATACTTAATGAAATTATTAAGAAAATTTCTTTAATTGTTATTTTTTTTGTTTTGAAAAAGGATAATAACTTAAACAATATCAAAGATAACAAAATTAATATTGAAAAAGAATGGTTCAATACCATTAAAATTGATAAAAAAGTTATCGTTAAAATTTTTTTATAACTAAAGTTATTTTCAATTTTTCCTTTTTTAAAATTTAAAATTATAAAAATTAGCGCCAATACAAATGTAACTATGTATGATCTTAGCTCTTGGGAATATTTGATATGAAATATATTGATACTTAATAAAAAAAATCCAAATATTAAAGATTTATAACTAGACGTATTATCTAGTAAGTAAGCAAAAAGAATTAAAGAAACTAAGCTGAAAAATAAAACAAAATATCTTGAAGTATGTACATTATACCCAAATACTATATGGAAGCTTTTAAGTAAAAAATCAAACAATGAGTTAAAATTTGAACTCAAGGTTCTTACAACAGTGTCTTTAAATGAAATATTTGGATCTGTTGTCCAATAAGCAAACATTTCATCTGTCCAAAAATCTTCTCCATTTAAATTATAAAACCTCAATATAAAAGCTAGAAGAAAAATTAAAAGTATAGGTAAATATTTAAATATTTTATTTTCAAAAATCTCATTCATCGAGATATTCTTTTTAAGTAATTAGAATAATCGCAATTACCATAAAAATTTATTGCATTTTTAATTTCGGGTTTTTTAATCCATCCATTATTCAAAGCTATTTCCTCTAAGCAAGCTATCTTAAAACCTTGTCTATTTTCAATTGCGGAAACAAATGCACTCGTTTTATAAAAGTCTTCAATAGAGCCCGTATCAAGCCACGCCCCTCCACGACCTATTATATCAGCAGATAAATTTTTATTTTTTTTATATTTATTTATTAAATCAACTATTTCGATTTCATCTCTTTTGGATGGTGTAAGCTCTTTTGCATATCTTACAACTTTATTGTCAAAAAAATATAAACCTGTAATTGCTAAATCAGACAAAAATTTTTTTGGTTTTTCCTTAATTTTTAAAACTTTATTTTTATTATTTATTTTTGCTACCCCATAAAGCTCAGGTTTATTTACTTTATGTAAAATAATTCTTGCACCTTTTTTTAATTTTGTATTTTTTTCAAGTTGTTTTGTTAGACTTTGTCCATAAAAAAAATTATCTCCGAGAATTAACGATACATTTTCTTTACCAATAAATTTCTCCCCCAAAATAAAAGCATCAGGCAAACCTTTTGGATAAGATTGTTCCAGATAAGTTATTTTAATTCCGAGATTATTTCCGTTAGGAATAATTTTTTTATATTGATTTAATTGGCCTTTATTTACTATTATTAGAATATCTCTTATCTTTGCTAACATTAGAACTGAAAGTGGATAAAAAATCAAAGGCTTGTCATAAATAGGTAATAATTGTTTATTTACAGCCTTAGTTAATGGACTCATTCGAGTTCCTTTACCACCTGCCAGAATTATTCCTTTTTTAATCATTTAGATTTATTTCCAAGTCTTCTTGTTATATCTGTCTTTTTTAATTTTGAATAGTAATTTGGATTTTTCAAATACCAATCAAATGTTTTTTCAAGACCTTTTAAAATACCCACTTTAGGTTTCCACTTTAAATTTTTCATAATTTTATTACTATTTAAAGCGTATCTAAGATCATGACCTGGCCTATCTTTAACAAATTTTATTTTAACGTTTTTACCAATTTCTAATTTACTTTTAGCAATTCGAATTAAACATTTTGTTATCTTTAAGTTATTTAAATTTTGATTTGATCCAATGTTATAAAAATTTCCAATTTTTCCTTTTTTTGAAACTTGGATTAAAGCCTCACAGTGGTCATCAACAAATATCCATTCTCTCGAGTTAAGACCTTTTCCGTAAATAGGTAAATTTTTGTTATTGAGAATGTTATAAATCAATTTTGGAATAAGCTTTTCAGGATGTTGTCGTGGCCCATAATTATTTGAACAATTTGTAATAATAGCTGGTATATTAAAAGTTCTAACATATGAGGAGACCAAATGATCAGATGAAGCTTTTGATGCAGCATAGGGAGAACTCGGTTTATATGTATCATTTTCATTTGATCTACCATTTAAAACGTCTCCATAAACTTCATCAGTAGATATATGGATTAATTTTGAAGTTTTATTCAATAAATAATATTTTCTAAACGACTCTAATAAATTAAAAACACCAAATATATTACTTTTGATGAAATCAAAAGGACTATCAATAGATCTATCTACATGAGTTTCAGCTGCTAAATTGAATATAATACTTGGTTTATATTTTTTTAGTATATTAAAAATTTTACTCTTGTTATTAAGATCAACTTTAATAAATTTATATTTTTTGGACTTTGAAAAATCCTTAACATTATAGAAATTTGATGCATAACTTATTTTATCTAAGTTAATAACAAAGTATTTTTTTGAGATTAGTAACTTTATTAAATTGCTACCGATAAAACCCAAGCCCCCAGTTACTAAAACTTTTTTCATAATTTTTTTTACAATAAAACTTTATTTAAGTATACTTTATAATTAATTAATGAAACTTAACTTAAATCAAATAACATTTATAATTGTGACTTACAAAAGTGAGTCTCTAATTCATGATTGTTTGAGCTCTCTACCAAGTGAATCAAAAAAAATAGTTATTGAAAATTCAAGTAACATTAATTTGGAAAAAGATCTAAAGACAAAATATGACAATATTGAGGTAATTTTATCCAAAAATATTGGAATGGGTGCCGGAAATAATATTGGTTTAAAAAAATGTAAAACTGAATACGCATATGTTTTAAATCCAGATACTAAATTAAACAAAGATACTCTCACAAATTTATACAAAGGACTTACTGAAGTTTCCGATTTTAGTTTAGCTACTCCTTTAAATGATGATCCAAAAATACCAAACTATAAAATTTTAACAAATTCGAATAAATATAATGACGTTTTATCTGTAGATCGAATCGATGGGTTTTCAATGTTTTTTAATCTTAAAAAATTTCATAACAAAGTTTTTTTTGATGAAAAATTTTTTCTTTATTTAGAGAATGACGATTTATGCCTAAGATTAAAAAAAAAAGGAGAATTTATTTATGTAATAAAAAAATCATTAATAAATCATAAGGGAGGCATATCAAATAATAATAATCTAGAATATTTGAGAAATTGGCATTGGATGTGGTCTAAATTCTATTTCAATAAAAAAAATTACGGTATTTTTTTTGCTTATTTAAAAAGCTTACCAAATTTATTTAGCTCTATGATTAAATTTACTTATTATGCTTTATCCTTAAATAAACATAAGAAATATATTTATTATATGAGATTAACTGGAATAATAAATGGTATGTTAGGTAAAAATTCATGGGTCAGACCAGATGAATAAAATTTTTTTAAATAATTAAATTTTATTTCTTTGATAAAAATTAATTAGTTCATAAATTATTTTTTTTCCGTAAATAATACTTTTTCTTTTCAATTTGTTTCTTTTTAAACAATTTTTATAGTCTGAAATTTTTATATTAATATCGTTTTTTCTGAAATATTTTTTTTCTATATTTACAAAATTTCTGTAGTCTAAATTAAAATATTTAAAAGCAAAATTTATCATTTCCAAAGCTGAAAAACTTTTACCATTAGATAAAATAAAATCTTGTGGTTTTCTTTTAATAAATTTTAATAATAATTTCATTTGTTCGTCAGCCCAATTCCATTCACGAGAAATATTTAAATTTCCAAACGATGTTTTTTTGTTAAATTTTTTTGCTTTTATTGCTGCTAAGCAAATTTTCGGTAATAAATGGTTTTTCTTTCTATATATGGACTCTGTATTAAAAATAATAGCATTATAAGTTTCTAAGTTATATTTTTCTCTAAAATTTTTAACAATATTAAATGCAATTACCTTTGACTCACCGTATGGATTAACGGGGTTTTTTTTTGTTTTAATATTAATTTTACCTTTGATTTTTCCATACATTTCAGAAGATGCGGGGTATATAAATTTACATTTGATATTATATTTTTTAATTATATCTAAAAAATTTTTACACCCAATGACATTGCTTTTATAGGTTTCATATTTTTTTTTAAAAGATTTATCCGGAAGACTTTGACCCGCAAAATAAAATACTAAAAAAGGTTTTGCTATATGAAGAATTCTTTTTATTTGTATTTTATTGTAAATATTTAGAGTATATAAATTAGCATTATGGTTAAATAATTTATTTAATTTATTTTTTTTTCTCCTAGTAGTAATAAAAACATTGAAGTTTTTTTTTATTAAATAATTACCAAGAGAGATACCTAAATGACCAGTACCGCCTATTATAATAACGTTTTTTGACATTATCGATTTGATAGTAATTTTACATAATTTTCAAAGTGCTCTTGAAAATAAAAATCGTAGGCATTTTTACCAACTGGATGAACGTATGGCATTTCAGGACAAGCCTCTAAAAGTCTAGGTACTTTTAAACTTTCTGCAATTGCATAACCAGGGCTCATATTTCCTATAAAAAATTTAGAGGCTTTAATTATTTGAGCCATTTCATAAAAACTTGAACAATCATAAAATTCCAAATTCTTAATTTGTTTTTTTAAATCTTCATATTCATTTTTCATTCCAACAAAAATCAAATCTTTATTTTCATCTAAAAATTTGTAGTTAATAAAATTATTTCTCCATCTAAATGACCGAAGTATTATTATTTTATTAGATATTTTTGGATGATCTTCAACCTCAAGACTTTTTTCGCTCAAATTTGTTTGTACTCCAGTCAAATGAAAATACCACCTTGGAGAATTAAACATCAAATTTATTGGCAAATCTCTAAATAAGTCTAAATTAACATCAATTTCTTGGTTTGTAAATTTTTCAACTTTTTTAATAAATTTTTGTTTTTGTAAGAGAGGTAATAAGAATTCGTAAATTCTATTATTTATATATAAACCATCTCCCGGATGATTGTGATAAGGAATATCGATTTTTTTATTTGTATTAATAAAAAGACTGCATTCATGACCTTCACTTAATTTTTTAATTGTTGCTAAAGAATAAATTAAATCTCCACAATGGCCTGAATGTAAGAAATTAATCTTTTTTTTTTCCAATAAAGCCTTATTTATACTGGTAATCTTGTCTTTAAAAATTTTATCAAATAACTGTTTATTTTTAAAACTTTTATAATCAGTTTTTTTTTTGAAAAATTTTAAATATATTTTTTTTAAAAACATCATCAATGACCTGGAAATTCGATTATACTCTCAACTTTATAACCTTCTTTCTTAAGATTATCAGATCCACTTAAATCAAATAGATTAATAACAAATATAAATCCAGCAATAATCCCACCAGACATTTTTATAAGTTTTGCACCCGCCTCAGCAGTGCCTCCTGTTGCAATTAAATCATCAATTATTAATACCGAGTCATTTTTGCTTATAGAGTCTTTATGTACTTCTATCGTAGCAGTTCCATATTCAAGCTCAAAATCTGTTGAATAAGTTTCAGCGGGTAATTTATTTTTTTTTCTTAACATAATAAATGGTTTATTTAAAATATAAGATACTGCTGAAGCGAAAACAAAACCCCTTGATTCGATTGCAGCAATCTTATCAATTTTAAATTTTTTTGATTTATTAACAATTTGGTTTATTGTTTCTTTAAAAGCATTTTCGTCTTTAATTAGGGTTGTAATATCCCTGAATAGAATCCCTTTTTTTGGATAGTCAGGTATTGATCTAATATAGTCTTTTAAATCCATATTTTTTTAAGTTATAAATAAATAAATAAATCATTTTAAATAATATGACAAACAAATTAGCAATAATTGGGGGAAGTGGTCTTTATGACGTTGAGGAATTTAAGGAAAGAGAATTGTTGAATATAAAAACTCCATGGGGCTCTCCCTCAGATCAAATCTTAAAAACCGTTTTTAAAAAAAAAGAAGTATTTTTTTTACCACGCCATGGAAAAGGTCATTTTATTTCTCCATCTAAAATTAATTTTAGAGCAAATATAGATGCACTTAAACAGCTCGGTGTGACTGATATTATTTCAATTTCTGCAGTAGGTTCTTTAAATGAGAGTCTTTCACCAGGAAAATTTGTTATAATTGACCAATTTATTGATAGAACTTTCGCTAGAAGTAAAACTTTTTTTGATGATGAGATTGTTGCTCATGTCTCTATGGCTCACCCAACCTCTAATGGTTTAATGAATGCATGTGAAGAAGCCATTAAAAAAAGTAAAATTGATTATCAAAGAGGAGGCACTTATATAGTTATGGAGGGACCACAATTTTCAACTCTTGCAGAATCAAACTTATACAGATCTTGGAAAGCAGATGTAATTGGAATGACTAACATGCCAGAAGCAAAACTAGCTAGAGAGGCAGAGATTAGATATGCATCAGTTTCAATGGTCACTGATTATGATTGTTGGCACCCAGATCATGAAAATGTTGACGTTCAAAAAGTAATTAAGGTTCTTATAGGCAATGCAGAAAAAGCAAAAAATATGATAAAAAATTTAATCGAAAATTTTGAAGATCATATTGATCCTCAAGATCCAACAAATAACTGTTTAGACGTTGCAATAATTACA
>CACCHS010000015.1 GCA_902545825.1 uncultured Pelagibacteraceae bacterium | reverse complement strand
TATATGTAGCTTTAGGTTATCTACCTCATAAAGATACCGAAATTGCATTTACTATAAATGGATCTGAAAACTTAATGTCAGAATTTGAGATTAAAAAGGATATTAATGGCTTTGATTTAATTTTTAATTTAAATGATGATTTAACTCGATTTGGTGATGCGAGAGAAGCTTATATTGAACTAAATAAAGTCTTTTAATTTAATTAATTAAGAATAAGATAATTTAAAGGAGCATCTATTAATGAGCTATAAATGGGATAATAAAAAACCAACTGCACAAATGTTAGGACGTTGGCAACCATTTCATGATGGTCACTATGCACTGTTTAAAGAAATCATTAAAAAGACCGGCCAAGTTTGTATTCAGATTAGAGATGTACAGGGAGTGGATGATAATCCTTTTGACTTTGACACTGTTAAAAAAAAAATAGAGGAAAGATTAAATCCTGAATTTGAGGGTAGATTTAAAGTGATGTTAGTTCCTAATATAACCAACATTTGTTATGGAAGAGGAGTTGGTTATAAAATTGAGGAAATAGTTCTACCTGAAGAAATCCAAAAAATTTCAGCAACAAAAATAAGAGCTAAGATGAGGGAAGATGGCGATTTAAAATAAAATATGTATATTTTAGAGTGCCACTGCAAAAAAGTTAAAATTCAAATAAATACCAAAGACGTTCTAGAAGACTATACCAGATGTGATTGCTCATTTTGTATTAAAAGAGGGGCGGTAATGGGAGTAATTTTGATTGAGAATTTAAAAATTCTTAGTGGCGAAAATAAATTATCGCTCTATAAATTTGGCAAAAATCAAGCAAAACATTATTTTTGTTCAAGCTGTGGGATTTATACACACCATAGATCTTTTACTAGTCCTAATAAATATTGTATTAACTTAGGATGTATTGATAAGGTTGATTGTTTTAAATTGAAAACAATTCCAATTTTTGATGGTAAAAAAATTTAAATGAAAAAATTTGCAACAGTTAAATTAAAAAAAATTCAAAATGGTATCAGTCTGGTATCTATTAATGATCCTAAGACATACAATTCTTTATCATTTTATACTCTTAATTCCTTATTAGCAGTTTTTAAAATGTTGGATAAAGACAATTCTACAAAAGTTATTATTCTTGAAGGTTTAGGGAAAGGTTTTAGTGCTGGTCATAATTTAAAAGAGGTAAGAGGTTTAAAAAAAAGAGATAAATATTTAAAATTATTTAATCTTTGTTCAAAATTAATGCTTCAAATAGTTGAAGGAAGAAAACCAGTTATCGCGAAAGTTCATGGAGCGGCTTTTGCAGCAGGTTGTCAATTAGTAGCGAGTTGTGATTTAGCATTTAGTACAAAAGACGCAATTTTTGCAACACCTGGTGTAAATATTGGATTATTTTGCAGTACTCCAATGGTTGCTGTAAGTCGTAAAGTAAATAGAAAAGTAATGATGAAAATGCTTTTAACTGGCGACCCAATAAAAGCCAATTATGCAAAAGAAATTGGATTAATTAATGATTGTTTTCCTAAAAATAAACTTAATCAAGAAATTTTAAAAATTGCAAAAAAAATTGCCTCAAAGTCAAATTTAACAATTAAAATTGGCAAAAGAGCATTTTATAAACAATTAGAGATGCCATTGAGCAAAGCATATTCATTCACCAGCAAGATGATGACACTCAATATGATGGCAAGAGATGCCAAAGAAGGAATTTCAGCATTTATTGAAAAAAGAAAACCAAATTGGAAAAATAAATAAAATGGAAAATATTGAGACAGTTTTAAAAAATTCTAAAACAATCGCAATGATCGGTGTTAGTTCTTTAAAAAAAAAAGAAGACCCAAAAAATCTAAAAAGAAAGCCATCAACTATAGTTATGAAATATATGCAAGATTTTGGATACAAAGTAATTCCAGTAAACCCTTTTGCAAAAGATGAGATTATTCATGGAGAAAAAGTTGTCGGAGATTTAAAAGATATAAAAATTAAGGTTGATATTGTCGATGTTTTCCGTCCATCAAACGAGTCACCCGAAATTGCAAAACAAGCAGCACAAATAGGTGCAAAAACACTCTGGTTACAATATGGGATACAGCACGAAGAAGCAAAAAAAATCGCATCTGAAAATAATATGAACTATTTTGAAAATTTATGCATTAAACAGGAGTATCAAAAAATTTTTGAGAAAATGAACCCAGTTTTTCCAGTTCTTAAAAAATAATTATAATTAAATGTTAAGGAAGATTTTTATTATTTTATTTGCAATTTTAATTAGTACAAATTCATTCAGTAAAGAGATTGATAAAGCGTATTTTGGCGGAGGTTGTTTTTGGTGTATGGAGGAATCGTTTGAAAAAGTAGACGGAGTAATTGAAGTTATATCTGGGTACTCAGGGGGAACCACAACAAACCCAACTTATAAAGAGGTGACCTATGGGAATACTGGTCACTTTGAAACTGTTGAAATTATTTATGATAAATCATTAACTAATTTTGAAGAGTTATTAAAAATTTTTTGGATAAATGTTGATCCTTTCGACTCGCAAGGACAGTTTTGTGATAAAGGATATAGCTACAGATCGGTTGCTTTCTATAAGAATGATTTACAAAAAAAACAAATAATGGAAAGTCTTAAAAAGATTGAAAAGGATTTTGATAAAAAAGTGGTAACGTATGTTAGAAAATATGATAAATTTTATAAAGGTGAAGACAGTCATCAAAATTATTATAAAGAAAACTTTGTAAATTATTTATTATATAAAAAAGGATGTGGACGAGAAAAAAAACTAGATAGTATTTGGGGAAAATGAAAAAAATATTTTTAGTTTACAGTCATTATAACGATCAATCTTTTAATGCCGCTATAAGAGATACTTTTATTAAATGTCTTAAAGAAAAAGGTCACGAAGTAGATTGTGTAGATTTGTATAAGGAAAAATTTGATCCTGTGTTTGCTGGAGAAAAACCAGACAAAGTTGTTTTAGATCATAGAGAAAGAATTGAGAAAAGTGATATTATTACAATGATAGCTCCAATCTGGAATTTTAGACTTCCAGCAATAGCAGAAGGTTGGATAGATAAAGTTCTTGCACCACCTTGGGCTTTTACTTTTAAAAAACTAGTCGGAAATTATGGGTATCCTGTTGGTAATTTAAAAGGAAAAAAAGCAATTATATTTTGTACTTACGGCTCCCCCCAATTTGCTATTAGAACTTTCTTTTTAAATATGCCAACTAAACGATTGAAAAGAGGTGTTTTTAATTTATGTGGTATTTCCGATATCACTTATAAAAGATTTTTTTCAGTGCCATTTGTTTCTGACGAGAAAAGAAAAAAATTTTTACAGGTCGTAACTGATACAGCTAATAAGATTTGATAATTATCTTTGATATTCGACAAATTTTTTTAAGGATTTATTTAAAAATTTTTCAAATATAATTCCAGTATTATTATTTGGTCTTTTGGTGAAAAAAGATTTATTCATTTTAAAGTCATATGAAGGCTCAAAGAAAAACGGAATAGAAAGTCTTTTCGTTTTATTCCATAATACTCGGTGATTAGTGGCTTTAAATTTTCCTTTACTTAAATATTCTAATGCAAGACCAGTGTTTACTATTAACGCATTTTTATTAAATGGTACATCATACCATTTTTTATTTCGTCTATTCTGAACCTGAAGGCCACCTTTTTTATCTTGATATAGAATTGTAAAAATTCCGCTATCAACATGGGTTTCACATCCAAGTGCTACACCATCTTGCTTAGATATTTCAACAGGCTTAGATTGATTTGGGTAATAATTAAATCTTAAGGTACTAAGTGTTTTTTGTCTTTTAAAAGCAACTTTTGAATTTCTAATATCAAGATTATAAATTTTAATAATACTTTTGAATAATGTTTCGCCTAGATTAAATATATCATCATAATAGTTTTTCAAAACATTAATTGAGCTTTTACTTAAAGATTTATTTAAATTTAAATACTCAATATATTGATTATTAATTTTTGAGGCATATTTTTTTGAAACTTTCAGATCCCCAATATCCAAACCTTCTTTACCATTAACATCGTTAGGAAAGTATCCTCTATATAAATTTTTATTAGATTTATTCCATTTCTTAGGAGCTAATTTCATTTTATTTATTTTAGTTGAAGCAAAAAAATTTTTCCCAACTGCAGTAATATCTTTAATACTTTTCTTACTTATTCCATGTCCAACTATTTGAAAAAAACCAACATTAATGGATGCTTTTTCAATTTCTTGCAAAATTTTCATCTCTTTTTTATTTTTAAAATTTCCACTCAATAAAGCTGAAATATTAATTGTGGGTATATAATTTTTTTTCATCTTCTTACTGGAGTTTCAGTAGCAATATACTGATCTCTAACTTTTTCTCTGAAATAAATATAAACACCAGCGCTTATAATACAAGCTACACCAATAAAAGTTCTTACTGATGGTATTTCATTGAATAACAAGTAACCAGGTATCATTGACATAATTATCAGTGAATATTCAAATAAAGAAACGACTGATGGAGATGCAACTATATATGCTGAAAAAATACATATAAACGCAACAGAAGCAGCAACACCAAAAAATAAAATAAATTTCCATGTATAATCAAAGTTTGAAAACCAATCTCTGAATATAAATTGCATTGTTGGATCATAACTCGAATTATTAAATTGTCCTTGTCCCATTATTAAAAAAATAACTATTAAAATTGATATAGAGATTAAATAAAAATAAAATAATTGAGTATATACATCATCTTTTACTGATGTGTATTTTGTTATAACCATAGAAGATGCATATAAAAATGCGCTCAAAACTGGAAGTAAATTTTTATATTCAAATTCTGAAAAGTTTGGATTTAGAACCACGTATACACCAATAAATCCAAATACAATTGCTGACCATCTTCTTATACCTATAAATTCCTTTAAAAAAAATTTTGCAAATATTGAAACAAAGAAAGGGCTTGAAAAAAATAATGCGTTTGCAGTTGCAAGAGGCATAAAAGTTAAAGATATAAAAAATGCAGAAAAAGCTAGAAAGTGCAGGACAACTCTTAAAATAGTTAAAAAAGGATATTGAGTTTTAAGAGAAACCTTTTTTTTGGCAATTACCACAAAACAAAATAATAAAAAGGATGCAACAACATATCTACCAAAAAATATTTCATATAAAGCTGATTTTTCAAAAACAAACTTGATAAGTGCGTCTTGCATAGCAAATAAAGACATTGCAATAATGACAAGTACTATACCTCTTGGATTATTATTTTGAGCGCTCATTATTTAAATTACCACTTTTTTTATTTTAAAAAATAAAATTATATGAGACTATATATCAATGGCAGAAAAAATATTTGTAAATAAAAAAGGGAGTTGTATTTGTGGAGCAATTAATTTCACAGTTAAACTTGATGAAATACCAAGAGTTTTTAACTGCCACTGCCAAGATTGTAGAAAAAAAATAGGTGGGATGATTTCAATTATTGAATTACGAGAGAATGCTATTGATATAGAGATGAGCAAATTATCGATTTATGAGCATAATGGCGGAAGTGAAAAAAAAATAAAAAAACATTTTTGTAAAAAGTGTGCTGCTCCTGTACTCACTTATGTAGAAAAATGGAATAAATATTATTTATATGCTGGATTGCTCGATGATATTACTATTTTAAAAAAAGCAATTAATATTTTTTATGAAAATTCTCATTTCCCTTTTATGGATATAGAAGATAAGAAATTAAAAGTATAAATTTTTACTTACCTTTTGTTAGAGAGTCTTTTAATTCCTTGTTTGTAATATAGCCCTTAATGTTACCTTTCTTATCCACGACTTCACAATTTGCATTAGTACAAACAACTTGTGGTAAAAATTCTTCAATAAATTGATCTTCTTGAACTTTTAAAAGGTTAGATTTATCAATACCATTAACTTTTTCTTTTGGAGTCATGATAACCTTAGCTTTTATAACTTTGGCTCTATTCACATCTTTGACAAATGCAGCAACATATTCATCTGCAGGATTCATTATTATATCAACCGGACTACCAACCTGAACAAGTTTTCCAGCATTAAGTATTCCAATATGATCACCTAATCTAAGTGACTCGTCTAAATCATGAGTAATAAAGACAATAGTTTTTTTTAACTGTTCTTGTAAATCTAATAATTGTTTCTGCATATCACTTCTTATTAATGGGTCTAAAGCAGAAAATGCTTCATCCATTAACATAATATCAGTATCAGTAGCTAAAGCTCTTGCTAATCCAACTCTTTGCTGCATTCCACCAGATAATTGATTAGGATATTGATTCTCAAATCCACTAAGCCCAACAGCCTCAATTTTATTCATACAAATTTTTTTTCTTTCCTCGTCAGTAATACCTTGTATCTCTAGTCCATACCCGACATTTTGAATTACAGTTTTATGTGGAAATAAACCAAATCTTTGAAAAACCATGCTCATTTTATGTCTTCTAAAATCAATTAGTTTTTGTTGGCTTAAAGTCATTACATCAGTACCTTCAACTAAAATTTCACCCTCAGTTGGATCAATTAATCTATTTAAATGTCTGATCAGAGTAGATTTACCAGAGCCAGATAAACCCATACAAACAAATATTTCGCCTTCTTCAATCTTCATGGAAACATTATCCAAGCCAACTGTATGGCCAGTTTTTTCTAAAATTTCCTCTTTTGATGATCCTTCTTTAACCATTGGTAGAACTGACTTTGGATTGCTACCAAAAATTTTATAAACATTATTAATTTCAATCTTCGACATTTTCACACAATATTTAACAGCTTGAGGAGAGTGATACAAAATAAATAAATACAACTTTTAATTGAAATATAATTTTTTCAATTTATTTTAGTTAAAAATATAATAATTTTACAAACATGAGTGATAAAGATTTTAATGTTAGATGTGAATTAGCTGCTCTTTACAGAATTCTTCACATGTATGGCATGACCGATCTTGCTAATCAATGTGCCGGCGCTCGTTCAATTGAAAATAAAGATAACTCTTTTGTTCATCCTTATGGAATGTTTTATGAGGAAATAACAGCGTCATCACTTGTTAAAATTAATAAAGAGGGCAAAGCTATTGAAAATGATAATCCCTGGCTTAACGATGGATGTAATAATCTTGCAAAATGGATATTTAATGCAAGGCAAGATGTAAATTTTTATGTCCATGGACATGCAAACGATGTAATGGCAGTTGGTGGAACTAAAGAAGGATTAATGTATTTATCGCAAGCTGCAGTCTATCTTAATCATTTAATTGGATACGTAGACTATGAATTTGTTGAGGATAAAGACTACGGAAATAAATTTATGTCTTTAATAAAGCAACACGACATATTAATTACAAGGAACCATGGATATTATACTGTTGGCAAAACCGCATCTGAAGCTTTTTTTAGGGCATATTATTTAGAACAAGCATGTACAGTTCAGGTAAAAAATTTATCTATGGGATTAAAAGTACACGAAATCGATAAGCAAAAGGCAGCCTTCTTTTGGGAGAATATGGACAAATCTGATGATTATAATTATGATGGCAAAACAGAATGGGCTGCACTTTTAAGAAAACTAGATAGAGAGAAATCGAATTATAAAACTTAATGCAAAATTTTACTATTAAAAATATAACAAAGAACTCAAATTGCCTTGAAGTTCTTTGGGACGATGGAAAAAAAAGTAAATTTAATTACATGTGGTTAAGAGATAATTGTCCCACAGCTCATGATAAAGACTCACGACATAGAATGTTTAATATCCTAAAGGTATCAAACCAAATTAATCCAAAGAAATATTCTATAAATAGTGCGGGTAAATTAGAAATTGAGTGGAGTGAGGGAAATCACACAAGTTATTATGATCAAAACTGGCTGAGAGAAAATTGCTATACTATTAAAAATAATTCTCAGTATATTTCACCATACAAACTCTGGGATAATTCTCTTCAACAAAATCTTAAATCGATTGAAATTGAGCATGATGAAATAATGAATTCTGAAGCTGGTTTAGTAAAATGGCTAGAACTCCTTCATCATACAGGTATCGCAATCGTTAAAAATGCACCCGTTGAAAAAAAATCGGGTTTTAAAGTATTAAATAGGATAAGCCACACACGCGAAACTTTTTTCAAAACACCATTTGAGGTTATTAATATTCCAAAACCAAACAACTCTGCTTATACAGCTCATGCTTTGAGAAACCATATGGATTTACCATGGTTTGAAACTCCTCCAGGTTACCAATTTTTACATTGTTTAATAAATTCAGCAGAAGGTGGAGAGTCGTCAGCGGTTGATGGCTTTGCAGTTGCAGATTATCTTAGAAAAAATGAGCAAGATATATTTGATACTTTAATAAATGTTCATCTAAAGTTTAGAGATATGGATTATACGCAAGAGTCAGTTAGAAGTTATTATGCTCCTGCTGTATCGCTTACTAAAGATAAGGATTATCATGATATTAGATTTAGTGTTGCAACAATGGATGCATTAGATTGCCATCCAGATTTGATGGATAAAGTTTATAAAGCACATCATAGATTTGGTAATCTTTTGCACGATGATAAGTTTCAAATAAAGTTTAGGTTAGAACCAGGAGATATTTTTTCTTTTAATAATAGACGATTATTACACGGAAGAACTGAATATGACCCAAATTCTGGTCATCGACATTTGCAGGGATACTATATGGATAGGGATGAAATTATAGGAAGATTAAAATATTTAAAAAATAAATCTAATTCCAACCAGTAACTGTTTTTACTTCTAAAAACTCTTCAAGACCCCAAACACCTCCCTCTCTACCATTACCAGATTGTTTGTATCCACCAAAAGGTGTTCCAGCATCAGCGCTTTTACCATTTATATATACGCAGCCAGATCTTAATTTTTTTGCAACTCTTTTTGCTTTTTCTTTGTCTTCAGTTTGTAAATAGTTTCCTAAACCATAAGAGGTATCATTTACAATTTTAATAGCCTCATCTTCAGTATCAAATGGAATAATTGACAACACAGGACCAAAAATTTCTTCTTTTGCAATTGTCATTTCATTTGTAACATCAGTGAATATAGTTGGTTTTATAAAGTAGCCTTTATTTAACCCATTGGGTAATTCAGGCCCACCTGCTGAAAGAGTTGCACCTTCTTCAATTCCACTTTTAATTAATTTAATAATTTTATCATATTGAATTTTAGATACTACAGGTCCTATGTGATCTCCCTTTTTTGAAGCTAAATCTACTTTGATTTTATTTGCTTCATCAATTGCTTCATCAACAGCTTTTTTGTAAATAGATTTTTCCACTAACATTCTTGTAGGGGCATCACATGATTGACCAGAGTTACTCATTACATTTCTAATTCCATCCCGCACAGCGTTTGGGTATGCATCTGCAAAAACTATATTGCCTCCCTTTCCACCAAGCTCTAAACAAACTTTTTTAATAGTATCAGCTGCATTCTTTGAAATAAGTCTCCCAGCTCTTGTAGAACCAGTAAATGAAATCATATCTATATCAGGATGACCAGATAATTGAGTTCCTACTCCAGCACCATCTCCATTAATTAAATTAAATACACCTTTTGGAAATTTAGCTTCGTCAATCATTTCTGCAAAGACTATTGCTGATAAAGGAGATATTTCAGAGGGTTTAAGTATCATTGTGCAACCTGTTGCAAGAGCTGGAATTACTTTGAGTGCAATTTGGTTTATTGGCCAGTTCCAAGGAGTTATTAATCCGCAAACACCTATTGGCTCATAACAGATATGGTTATTAGATTTTTTATCAAATTGCTTATCAAAATTAAAATTTTTTAATCTTAAAATAAAGTCTTCAAGATGTGCTTGACCAGATGTAGTTTGAACTTCTTTTGCCCAATCAATTGGAGCACCCATTTCAGTTGATATAGCCTCAGACATAATATCAAATTTTTTTTTATAAATTGCTAGTAGCGTCTCAAGCAAATTAATCTTTTTATCTTTTGGTACATCTCTCCAACTTTCGAACGCATTTTTTGCAGCTATAACTGCTTTATCAACATCTTCTTTTGATCCTAAAGAAATTTTTGCAAAACATTCCTCATTTGATGGGTTGATAACATCAAAATCATTATCTTTATTTGGATCTACCCATTTGCCATCAATATAAAATTTTTTTCTGTCCAACATGTTAGCAATTATATTTCGTAACCTTTTTCTTCTTTTTCATTATCAATTAGTTCTTCAGGAAAATTTGATGCTCTAAAATTAATACCTAATTTATCCTCAAATCTTTTAACAACCATAGAAGACCAAGCTCTAGAACCATATTTTTTTTTTGCATCTTTAAAAATATCCAGTACTAAAGGTGAAATTTCTAAATTTGTCTCTAATTTTTTTGCCAATTGATTAAACAAACCAACATCCTTTTCAACCAAATCCATTGTAAAGTTAATATTATACGATCCATTTAAAATAACTTGGCTTTCTGTTTCATGTACAAAAGAATTTCCTGAGGATACTGCTATACCTTTGAAGGTTTTGGTAAGATCTAATTTTGATTTTTTTGCAACCGCCCATGCCTCTCCCAACGCAGCTAAATGCGTAGATGCAAGATAATTTGTTATTACTTTAAGTATTGAAGCACTTCCTAATTCCCCTGTGTGAAGTATTTTTCTCCCCATTGATGAAAGAGCGGGTAAAATTTTTTCAAAAGCTTTTCTTTCTCCACCAACAAAAATTGCTATGTTACCTGTTGCTGCTCTATGGCACCCACCACTAACTGGACCATCAAGGGGTATACCTCCTTTTTCTGATACTAGTTTTCCCATTCTCTTGACTTCGGCTTCATCTGTAGTGCTCATCTCTAGCCAAACTTTGTCTTTACTTATACCCTTAAGAATACCATTTGGTCCTTCCATCACATCTTTACATATTTCTGGTGAAGGGAGACAAGTAATTATTAAATCAACACCTTTAGTAAGCTCTCTGGAGTTTTCAGCTATTTTTGCCCCCTTTTTTTTGAATTCATCAGTCAAACTTTTATCTAAATCTCTAACAGTTAGGTCAAATTTATTTCTCAGTAAACTACCAGCTAATTTGCCACCGACATTTCCCAATCCAATAAAGCCAATTTTCATGTGCGTCCTAATTAGTAAATTAATAATTTTTTAAACATGATATAATTTATTAATTAAAATGTATTTAAATAAAATTAAAACAACTATAAGCTTTTTTTTAATATTATCAGTCATTTCAATAAACAAATTTGCTTTTGCTGAGATAATAAAGCCAAATAATGGTATTGAACCTCTTCAAGTTGTGAAAATTCAATTAAGAGGATTAAAGAATAATAGCAAAGAATATAAAGATGATGGTATCGAGCAAACTTGGGCATTTGCACATCCAGATAACCAAAGATACACAGGACCCCTTGAGAAATTTAAAATTATGCTAAAAGGTGAGGCATACTCAATGTTGCTGAATCATAAAGAGCATAAAATTAAAGAAATTTTTTTATCAGAGGATGTTGCAACCTTTGAAGTAATTATTTTAAATGCTGAAAAAGAATATTTTAAATTTAAATGGCAAGTTGAAAAATTTATTGAGGAAGGACCACTAAAGAATTGTTGGTTAACAACAGCTGTATCCTCACCAATATCTATGGGGTCATCAATCTAATGCCAAAATTACCTGATTATATAAGAGTAGCAATTTTAATGGGAATTTTATGCATTCCACCTATTGCAGCAACCCAAATTGGTTGGTTTCTTTGGGGGAAAGAAGCGGGCATTAATTGTGGTATGGTTGTTGGAGTAATTAGTGTGACTATCGCGGCCTACCTAATGTACCAGAAGGGTTGGAGAGACTCTGATGATGACTATTAAATTTATGTTTCGTTAAGATGAGAAATTTAGTAGGAATCCAATTATGAAATCAAAAGCTAAAGTAGTTATAGTTGGTGGAGGTGTAGTTGGAGTAAGCGCACTTTATCATTTAGCAAAAAAAGGATGGTCCGATGTTGTTTTAGTTGAGAGAAAAGAACTAACATCCGGATCAACTTGGCATGCTGCCGGACTTTTACCATTGTTTAATATGAGTTATTCAGTGGGACAACTTCATAAATACGCAGTCAATCTTTATAAAACATTAGAAAAAGAAACAGGAAAAAATGTTGGCTTCAGTGTTGTATCAAATATTAGATTAGCAAGCACTAAAGATCGAATGGATGAATATCATCAGTATGCAGGAGTTGCACAAACAATTGGAGTCGATGTAAAATTCTTAACACCTGACCAAGTAAAAGAAATTTGGCCACTGTGTAATACTTCAGATCTAGTTGGTGCAATTCAACACCCAGAGGACGGTTACATTCAACCTGCCGATCTTACTCAAGCTTTAGCAACAGGCGCAAGAAATAGAGGCGCAGAAATTTATAGAAACACAAATGTAGTCGGAATTAAACAAACAAAAGATGGATGGGTTGTTGAAACTGATAAAGGTTCTATCGAGTGTGAACATGTGATGTCATGTTCTGGTAATTTTGCAAGACAAACTGGTAAGATGGTTGGATTAGATATTCCTGTTATTCCAGTTGAACATCAATACATCGTGACTGAACCGCATCCAGAAATACAAAAAAGAAAAAAACAAGGACTTCCAGAGATGGGAGTTTTAAGAGACAGTGATAGTAGATGGTATATGAGAGAGGAAGCTGGAGGTTTGATTTTAGGACCTTATGAAGATGGTGCTCCATGTTGTTATGTAGACGGACCATCAAAAGACTCTGAGTATGAATTATTTCAAGAAGATCTTGATAGACTTGCTCCTCACATTGAAGGCGCAATCCACCGTGTACCTGCATTTGGAGAAGTTGGCGTAAAGAAAGTTTATAATGGTGCTATATGCTATACACCAGACGGTAATCCAATAGTTGGTCCAGCTTGGGGATTGAAAAATTTTTGGATTAATGAGGGACATAGTTTTGGAATTACAGCAGCTGGTGGTGCAGGTTGGCAATTAGCAGAATGGATTGTTGATGGAGAACCAACTATTGATATGTTAGGCGTTGAGCCAAGAAGATACGGGGATTATTGTTCAAAATCATATCTTAAAGAAAAAAATGAAGAAGCATATAGAAATGTATTTATAATTCATTATCCAGATGAGGAAAGAGGAGCTGCAAGACCATTAAGAACAGCACCATGTTACGATAGAATGAAAAATTTAGGAGCTGTGTTTGGTCAAAAATTTGGATGGGAGAGACCAAATTTTTTTGCAACTGATGGGATGAAACAAGAGGACGATTGGTCTTTTAGAAGATCAAAATGGTTTGAAGCTATAAAAAAAGAATGCAAGAACGTGAAAGAAAATGTTGGATTGCTAGATATGACAGCTTTTGCAAAATGTAGAATCAAAGGTCCTAAAGCAGAAGAATTTTTAGATAAATTAGTCGCCAACAAACTTCCAAAAAAAGTTGGAAGAATTAATTTGTGTCATGCTTTAAATACAAAAGGTGGTGTGCACTCTGAATTTACAATTATGCGAGAAGCAGAGGACAGTTTTTATTTAGTTTCGGCAGGTGCTTTTCAAAGATTAGATCATGATTGGATATTAAAATGGATGCCAAGTGATGGCTCAGTACAATTTGAAAATTTAACAAATAGCACGGGTGTATTAGTAGTCTCTGGGCCAAAAGCTAGAGAATTGATGCAAAGAGTTTCAAAAGATGATTTTTCTAACGAAAATTTTAAATGGTTAAGTGCAAAAAATGTAGATATTGGTCAGGCACCTGTAAATGCGATGAGAGTAAACTTTGTCGGAGAACTTGGTTGGGAGCTCCATCATGGCATAGAATATCAAAACCATATTTTTGATAAATTAATGCAGGCAGGTAAAGATTTAAATCTAAAACCATTTGGAATACGAGCGATGAATAGTTTAAGAGTAGAAAAATCTTATAAATTAGTTGGAACGGAATTATCAATTGAATATTCTCCTTACGAGAGTGGACTTGACAGGTTTATTCACCCAAATAAGGGAAATTTCATAGGTCTAGATGCACTTAATAAATGGAGAGAAAAAGGATTCAACAATAAATTAATTACACTTGAAGTTCATAACACAACAGATGCAGATGTTTTGGGAAACAATCCTATTTATGAAAATGGATCAGTGATAGGTAGAGCAACAGGTGGTGATTTTGGTTTCAGATTAGGAAAATCTATCGCATTGGGCATGGTTAAACCAGAATTAGCTAACGTTGGACAAAAATTAAAAATTGATATACTTGGTAAGATGCATGAGGCAACAATCTTAGAGGAAAGTCCTTATGATCCTGAAAATAATTTATTGAGAGCTTAATGAAAATATTAGTCGCTGTAAAAAGAGTTATTGATTACAATGTACAAGTAAGAGTAAAAGAGGATGGTACTGGTGTTGTCACTGATAACGTAAAAATGTCAACTAATCCGCCTGATGATAATGCTGTAGAAGAAGCTGTCAAAATTAAAGAGTCTGGTAAAGCAACCGAGGTAATTGCTATTACAATCGGCGAAGAGAAAGCTCAAGAAACTGTAAGAAAAGCTTTAGCTGTAGGAGCAGATAGAGGAATTCATGTTAAAGCCGATGGAATTTTGGAGCCTTTAGCGGTATCAAAAATTTTACAGAAAGTTGTTGAGAAAGAAAAACCAGATTTAGTATTCATGGGCAAACAAGCTATTGATGATGACTGTAACCAGACAGGTCAAATGCTAGCAGCTTTATTGAATTGGCCACAAGCTACTTTTGCGTCAAAAATTGAGGTAAAAGATAAATCTCTGGATGTAACCAGAGAAGTGGACGAGGGATTAGAAACTATATCAGTTAATGTACCTGCAATTGTTACTTGCGATTTAAGGTTAAATGAACCTAGATACGCGTCTTTACCAAATATAATGAAGGCTAAAAAGAAGCCTCTTGAGCAATTAAGTGCTACAGATTTAGGCATTGATACTAAGCCAAGAATCGAGCAAATTAAGGTTGAGGAACCTCCTAAAAGAAAAGCAGGTATTAAGGTAGGAAGTGTTGCGGAGTTAGTACAAAAACTTAAAAATGAGGCAAAAGTAATTTAATGTCAGTTTTATTAATAGCAGAACACACAAATAAAGAATTAAAACCGTTTACTTTAAACGCGATAACTGCTGCTTCTCAAATAGATCAAGACTTACATGTATTAGTAATAGGTCACAACTCAGACGGCGCTGCAAAAGCTGCTTCAGCGGTTCCATTAGTTAAAAAAGTAATTCAAATTGAAAATCCTATTTATGAAAATTATTTAGCTGAAAATTTTACTCCAGTAATTATAAAACATGCTGAAACCTATTCTCATTTAGTCTGTTCAGCTAATACGTTTGGTAAAAATTTAATGCCGAGAATTGCTGCTTTAATGGATTGTTCACAAGTAAGCGATATAATTAAAGTAATTTCTCCAGATACTTTTTTAAGACCAATTTATGCAGGAAATGCTTTTGCTACAGTTAAAAGTAATGATAAAAAAAAATGTGTAACTATAAGACCGACATCTTTCGATGCTGCACCATCTGATGGTGGATCAGCAGAAATAGTAAAAGGTGATGGAGCCGATGAATTTACTTTGACTAAGTTTGTTAAAAAAGAGGAAGTTAAATCTGATAGACCAGAGCTTGGAACTGCAAGAATTGTAATTTCTGGCGGTAGAGGTATGCAGAGCGGTGACAATTTTAAATTAATCACTGCTATAGCAGATAAGTTAAACGCTGCAATTGGTGCCTCAAGAGCTGCTGTCGATGCTGGCTATATTACAAATGATCACCAAGTAGGACAAACAGGAAAAGTTGTAGTCCCAGATCTTTATATTGCAGTAGGTATTTCAGGCGCAATTCAACATCTTGCTGGGATGAAAGAAAGCAAAGTAATAGTTGCAATCAACAAAGATGGAGAAGCTCCTATATTTAGTGTAGCAGATTATGGACTTGAGGCGGATTTGTTTGAAGCATTGCCGCAATTTCTAGAGGAATTGAACAAATTAAACACTATACAAAAATAACAAATATTGTAAAAAAATACCATTATGTCTAGAGAAGTAATGGAATACGATGTTGTAATTGTTGGTGGTGGACCGTCAGGTTTATCAAACGCAATTAAACTTAAACAACTAAATCCAAATATAAATGTTTGCATTTTAGAAAAGGCTGCAGAGATTGGTGCCCATATTCTTTCTGGAAATGTCTTTGAAACAAGAGCTTTGGATGAATTAATTCCAAATTGGAAAGATTTGAACTCACCTATAAAAACAAAAGTAAAAAAAGAAAAATTTCTGTTTCTTAGTAAAAGTAAATCACTAAGCTGGCCTACATGGCTTTTACCTAAAGTACAACAAAATCATAAAAATTATATAATTAGTCTTGCAAACTTATGTAGATGGCTTGCTGAACAAGCAGAGGCACTTGGAGTGGAAATTTTTCCTGGATTTCCTGCGAGCGAAATTATTTATAATGACGACGGATCTGTAAAGGGAGTTGCCACACAAGATATGGGAATTGATAAAGATGGAAACAAAAAAGATAGTTTTGAATCTGGAATAGAACTTCATGCTAAAGTAACTGTATTTGCTGAAGGCTGCAGAGGTCATCTAGGTAAAGAATTAATTAAAAAATTTGAATTAGATAAAGATAAAGATCCACAACAATATGGAATTGGTTTTAAAGAAATCTGGGAAGTTGATGATAGTAAACATGAAGAGGGGTTAGTGATGCATACTGTTGGATGGCCATTAGACAATAAAACCTATGGAGGTAGTTTTATCTATCATGCTGAGAATAAACAAATTTTTTTAGGATATGTAATAGGGCTAGATTATCAAAACCCACACTTATCACCTTTTGATGAATTCCAAAGATTCAAAACCCACCCTTCAATAAAAAAAATGATTGAGGGAGGAAAAAGAATTTCTTATGGTGCAAGAGCGCTCATAGAGGGTGGTTTACAAAGTTTACCAAAAATGTATATGCCAGGTGCTTTACTTGTTGGTTGCGATGCAGGAACTTTAAACATGCCAAAAATAAAAGGTTCTCACACGGCAATGAAGAGTGGGATAATAGCTGCTGAGACCATTAATGAATTTATTAAAGATAACAAAGACTTATCAAGTTATGAGGAAAAATTTAAAAAAAGCTGGGTTTATGAAGAGTTACATGCGGCTAGAAATGTGAAACCGAGCTTTAGTTGGGGACTGATTTTAGGAATAATATTTACAGGAATTGATCAGATACTCTTTAGAGGCAAGTTACCATTTACTCTAAAACATAAACATGCCGACCACGAATGTTTGAAGCCTGCTAGTGATATGCCTAAAATTGAATACCCAAAACCTGATAATAAAATCACATTTGATAAAACAAGTTCTGTTTATCTAACAGGAACAAATCATGCAGATAATCAACCAGTGCATTTAAAATTAAAAGATAAAGATTTACCAATTAAATACACTCTTGAAAAATTTGATGAGCCAGCACAAAGGTATTGTCCAGCCGGAGTTTATGAAGTTCAAATAGAAAGCAACATTCCAAAGTTTGTAATCAATGCACAAAATTGTATTCATTGCAAAACTTGTGATATCAAAGAACCATCACAAAACATTACTTGGGTAACCCCAGAGGGCAGTGGTGGACCACGATATGGAAATATGTAATTAAGAGAGATCTATTGCAAACTTTTTCAAAGTTTCAATTGGGATTAGTTTTAAAGTATTTTCATGAGTTTTTTTTAAATAAATAGGACAACCTTTTCCAGCCTCAACTGCTTTAGCATACCAGCCAGCACAAACACACCAACTATCACCATTTTTTAAACCAGGAAAGCCAAATTCAGGATGTGGGGTAATTAAATCGTTACCCGCTTGCTTGCACCATTCTAAAAATTCATTATTAACTTTTGCACAGACTGTATGTACTCCAGTGTCGTTTTCATCTGTTTTACAACAACCATCTCTATACCAACCAGTTAAAGGATCTAAAGAACAATCTTCTAAAACTTCACCCAAAACATTTTTTTGTTTATCAGACATTAAATAGTCTTTGAAATTTTTTTATCTACCTCAAGATTAAAAGAGAAAGATCTTCTTTCACCCTCAACTGAAAATGGATATGCAGTGTGCATCAAGTAGTTTGGGAAAAGTATCATATCTCCAACTTTAGGCACATGATTGTGAATACTATTTGAAAGAAAAGATTTTTGACCATTTATAAAATCTATAGTTCCATTTGTTTTTGTATTTTTTCTATTCTTTGTTAAATTTTTTGGAATTTTTAAGTAACCAACACCCGAAATATCTCCGTCATGAAAATGAATAGGGTTGTACTCATTTTTAAATTGTCTTACTACCCAAAAATTTTTGATTTTTATTTTATTCGTATTTTGATTTGTGGATTTTTTAATATATGAAGAAATATTTTTTAACAAAAATTTTTTAATTACTGTGCTAGTAAATTGATCTGATAATCTTATCTCTTGATATACTTGTCCTACGACTTTTTTAGAGTAATCATTTTTTTTCGACAACTTTTTATTTAAAATTATCTTATCAACTTCTAAATTTATTTTATTAACAATTTTTTTTGGAATTTTAACTTTTCCTAATATTGGTCCAAATGGATTAAATACTTTCATTTTTAAATTTTTGTTGGATTAGGCTGACCTTTATATACTTTTTCTGGATCAAATTTTTTTTCTTTTTCTTCAAAATTCATTTTTATGTTTCTTGCATTATCTATTCTTCCAAGCGGTATTGATCTATAAAAACAAGATCTATATCCAACATGGCAACTTGACCCATCACCAATATCAACACTTAACCACACAGAGTCTTGATCATCATCAATTCTAATTTCTTTTATTTTTTGAACAAATCCACTTGTTTTACCTTTATGCCAAATTTGTTTTCTCGATCTACTCCAATAGTGCGCCTCTTTTGTTTCTATTGAGAGTTTAAGAGCTTCAACATTCATAAATCCATGCATTAAGATTTCTTTCGTTTTTGCGCAAGTTGTCACAACAGGGATCAACCCGTCATTATCAAATTTTGGTGATAATAGGCTACCTTCCTCAATTTCAGCGACATTTTCTCTTTTTTTAAACATTTCAAAGATTTTTTAACATATTAAGAAATATAATAAACATTTTAAAATTATAGAATTAATATATAAATCTCACTTTATGAAATTAGTAAAAAACGAAAACGAAAAAAAACAAGAAAAAGTTACAGACGAGGAAGCTAGAGAAGCATTTGTAAAAATTCTTAAATGGATAGGTGAGGACCCAACTAGAGAAGGGCTTCTCGAAACTCCAAAAAGAGTAACTAAAGCATTTAAAGAGTATTTTAAAGGATACCAAGAGGATCCAAAAGAAATATTAAACAAAACATTCGGTGACGTTGAAGGTTACAGTGATATGGTGGTTCAAAAAAATATATCAGTGCAAAGTCACTGCGAGCACCACATGGCGCCTATAATTGGAATTGCGCATGTTGCATATATTCCAAATCAAAGAGTAGTTGGGCTAAGTAAAATTGCTAGGGTAGTTGAAGTATTCTCAAAAAGATTACAAACTCAAGAAAGACTAACGGTTCAAATAGCCAATACATTAATGGAAGCATTAGATGCCAAAGGAGTTGCAGTAACCATAGATTCAACTCATCAGTGTATGACAATGAGAGGTATTAAAAAAGAACAAGCTACAACAGTTACTAATTTTTATTTAGGTCAATTTAGAGACGATTTAAGTTATCAAAATAGATATTTGAGATTCATCGCAAAATAATATTAATTAACATAAATGTCAGATAAATTTAAAGCCTTGGTTTTAAACCAAGAGGGTG
>CACCHS010000014.1 GCA_902545825.1 uncultured Pelagibacteraceae bacterium | reverse complement strand
TCGTCAGGTAAAGGAACTGCATCGGGTTTTTCTTTTTTAACTTTTTTTGGTGGTGCTTGTTCAGATGTTAGTTTATCCTCTTTTTTTTTTTTTACTTCCTCAATTATTTTTTTTGCTTTTGGCGCATAAGGAATATTGGTCTTATCTGATATTTGTATTAATTCTACAGACACAAGAGGCGGTAAATCTATTGGTTCTTTTGTTAAAAAAGGTAGACTCATTGCTGTTATAAATATCATTATTAAATGAAATCCAGATGAGATTATGACATTTCTAACCAAGATTTTACCTTTCTTTGTAAGGTTCGGATATCAGAGCTACCTTTGTAAAGCCTGAACCTGAAAGCATTCCCATAACCTCTAAAACTCTACCATAATTTATTGTCTTGTCACCTCTTACATATATTCTAGTGTCAGTTCTATTTTTTGAGACCGCTAAAATTTTTGCTATAATTTTTTCATATTCCACTTTAGACTCTTGAATAAATATTTCTCCTTTAGAATTAATTGTAAGTGTCAAAGGCTCTTGTTCCTCTGGAAGAGAGTCGGCTGAACTTTCTGGTAAATCAACTTGAACTCCTACTGTTAACAAGGGTGCCGTAACCATAAATATTATTAAAAGGACAAGCATAACATCAACAAAGGGAGTAACATTGATCTCACTCATTGGATCATTTTTGGATCTTTTAAGATTAAAAGCCATTTAAATTATTGTTAGAAATCTTTTTGAAAAATTTTCTAATTTCTGTGAGTATTTTTTTGAGTCACTATTAAATTTATTATAAGCTATCACTGCTGGTATAGCCGCTAACAAACCGAGTGCAGTTGCAAAAAGAGCTTCGGCGATCCCTGGGGCAACAATAGCTAAACTAGTATTTCTTGATATAGCAATTGATTGAAATGAATTCATTATTCCCCAAACTGTACCGAATAATCCAATGAAAGGTGCCGTGGAACCTACGGTTGCAAGAAAAGTATAACTCTTTTCAATTTTATTCATTTGTTTTTCTATATTTATTGCAAGCATATTTGAAAGTCTCTCATTGAGTTGCGTTTTTGATCTTGTTTTTAATGCTGCTTCCATAGACGATTTAAAAACCAGTGCCATTGGATCTTCTATATTTTTTGGAATAGTATTATAAAAAGCCTCGGCTGACTTTGATTTCCAAAATCGTTCTTCAAAAACCTCTGAGGATTCATTTATTTTTTTAAATAATTTTACTTTTTCAATTATTATTGCCCATGAATATATTGAACAAGCTATAAGAATAATTATTACAGACTTTACTACAAAATCTGCACGTATAAATAATTGAACGAGTGAAAAGTCAGTATTGCTTGCTAAACCCACTGCTTGTGATGTTATATCTGCTTCCATTCGATCTACTTGTCACTTAATTGTGTCATCAATTTGTCTTAAATTTCAAAATTGTCTATTCTGATCTTAAATTTTCGTAGAAATAACTAGCAATAAGTATAGCATCAGCTTTATTTGCATCTTTTTTTTTTGATAAATTCATTGAAAAATAGGGAAATATTTCTATCGCTCTGGTTCTGCTGGCGTCTTTTTCTGAGTTAATCAAATTAAAATATTTTTTCCATTTAGCAGGTCTAACAAAATACATTGATAAATTCATTGCTGAGCATATACCCTTTAATACACCAAATGATTGGCCAAAATTAAACATACTTGTAACTCCTTGTCCAGGCATAGCAGTAACATGTTCGATGACTACTTTTACTTCATTCTTGTTATAATTTTTTATTTTAGAGGAAATTTCATTAAATATTTGAGAACTGTTGACTTGTTTTTTATTTTTTTTTCCTTCGGCCATACTTGGCATTTCTATTACATCAGTTATTTTTCCATCCTCCATAAAACAAATTGCGCCAGAAATTCCTGGATCAATTCCAATAATCAACATTAATTACTCCCAATTTTTAGATTAGTAAAAATATTTTGTACATCATCATCATTATCAAGTGAATCTAAAAAAACACTTATTTCATCAAAAATATCTTTGGAGATAATTACATTATTAATGGGTATCCATTCAATTTCAGTTGATATAAAATTTTTAACAGTCACTTCTAATTTTTTTTTTACTTCGTATATTTTATTTTTTTTACAATGTATCTGATGAATTTCATTATCAGAATTGCACTCCTCTGCACCTGCATCAATAGCAATATCCAAAATTTTCTCCTCTGAAATTTCATTTTTTGGAATTTTTATCACTCCAATTTGTTTAAAATTATGAGATGCAGAGCCGGATGAACCAAGGCTACCTCCATTCTTTTGAAAAATAGTTCTAATTTTTGATGCAGTTCTATTTTTGTTATCAGTCAATGCTTCTACTATAACTGCAATATTTTTTGGTCCAAATCCCTCGTATCTAATGCTCTGAAAATTTGAGGAATTTATGTTTGTCGATTTATCAATTGCTCTCTCAATATTTTCTTTTGGCATATTAACTGAACGTGCTGATTGAATGGCTGATCTCAGTCTGGGATTCATATCAGGATTTTTATCACCTAATTTGGCAGCAACGGTAATTTCTTTGGATATTTTTGAAAAAATTTTTGATCTTTGTTTATCCGCTCTTCCTTTCTTGTGTTTAATTCCTGCCCAATGTGAATGACCCGCCATAACTAATTTGTATTTTTTAAATCTCCACCTAAAATAAAGCTATTAATTTTATCAGCTAAACCAGTATCTCTGTTACAATCTACAATTACGCCCGAAAGACTTGCTTGTCCTGTTGCGGGGAAATGTTTTTTTGCATCCAGTTTAAAAAATTTTTTAATTGAATTTTCTTTGTTCATTCCGATAACTGAGTCATAATCTCCACACATTCCTGCATCAGTTTGATAACCTGTTCCCTTTTTTAATATTCTTGTATCATTTGTGGGAACATGAGTGTGAGTACCAATAACCAGAGTTGCCAAACCATCCATCAAGTGTCCAATTGCCATTTTTTCACTTGTAATTTCTCCATGAAAATCAACTATCAAATAATCATAATTTTTTTTTAGTTTGTTCTGTGAAATAAATTTTTTTATAGACTCGAAAACATTTTCACATTTTTTCATAAAAACATTTCCCATTAAATTTAAAACACCTACTTTTGATTTATTTTTAGTTTCAAATATTTCAAATCCTTTTCCGGGTGATGGTGTTATTAAATTATAAGGTCTAAGCAATCTTTTTTCTTTGTCTATATATTCTGCTGTTTCTTTTTGATCCCAAACATGATTTCCAGTTGTGATTACATTAACACCACATTCAAAAAAATCATTTGAGATTTTTTCTGTAATTCCTACTCCATCATCTGCTGCATTTTCACCATTAACAATTACAAAATCAATTTTATTTAATTTAATTTGATTTTTTAAGTTTTTTTTAATTGCATTACATCCAGGTTTACCTACTACGTCTCCTAAAAATAATATTCTCATTTTTTGAATATTTCTTTCTCTGTTAAAATAAAGTCTAAATTTTGGTCAAACTTTTCTGTAGGTACTCTTTTAATCATTTGATATGAAAAAGCTAAACCCAATTTAATAATTATATTTCTTCCCATTCTGCCTAAAAAACGATCATAAAAACCTCCACCATAACCTAAACGATTTAGGTTTTTATCAAACGCTACCAAAGGTATTATTAAAATATTTGGCTTAACTTTGGTTTTCTTTTTTGGCTCTGGTATGCCATATTTATTAATATAAAGAGGGTCATTTGTTTTATATTTATAAAATTCCATCTCAATATTATTTTTTAAGATTGGAAGTGATATTTCAAATTTTTTTTTTTCTAAAAAATCTATAATTTTTATTGTACTGACTTCAGAATTTACTGGATAATAAATACCAATTAGTGGTTTTTTTATATTGGCTTTTTTTATAATTTTAAGTATTTTTTTTTTGTCAATAAAGAGTAACCTAGAATGTTTTGAGTTTCTAATTTTTAATATTTTTTTTCTGATTTGATTTTTTAACACAATTTATTGTACAGGGTTATCTGTACTAATTTTATTAACAAAATCATCTATTTGTTTTGTTGTATTATCGATAATTCTTGAGTAATCTTCATGAGCTTTTTCAATTTCTTTTTTTAATTTATTATGGTCATTTACTAAAGTTTGAATTTCACTCTCTTTATCATCTTTGTATTGATAAATTAATTTTTTTAAATCTAAAAACTTATCTTTGAGAAGCTGAAGCTCTTTTTTTTTATTATCGACTTTTTTTTTTGTCTCAAAATATTCATCTATGATTTTAATTGAGGTAATCAATAGTAATTTATTTTCACCTATGTTTCCCAAGCTTGATTTTAAATCATCAAATTTTTTACTTAGAACGTTTGAAAGTTCCTTTAAATGCTCCTCCTGGCCATCATCACAGGATAACAAAAAATCTTTTCCATTAAATTTAATATTTACATTTGCCATTTATCAACTTCCTCCAACAAAATATCTGTTTCTTGATTTAATTCATCTATTTTTTCATTAAATTTTAATTCTTTATTCCTTTGTGAGAGTTTATCGTTTTTGATTTTTTGCTTTAAAGTATTGTGCTCAGTGAGAAGAATTTTATACTTATTCTCTATATCTCTTTTTTCAATTTCTAATTGATTTTTTTGGAATTTCAATTTTTTAGTCTGTTCTGCTAACTCTGGTTTTTCAAGTTTTAAATTTTTTAACTTTTGGAGTGAAGAATTAAGTTTTTCTTCTTTTTCATTAAAAGTTTTCATATATATATATTTATATTATTAAATTGAGTCTTCTTAGTCTAGATAGGATAATTTTTGAGCAAACAATACAGAGAATTAGCAAATAGCATAAGGTTTTTGTCAATGGATGCTGTGCAAAAAGCAAATTCTGGTCATCCAGGAATGCCAATGGGAATGGCTGATGTAGTTACAGTCCTATTTAAAGATTTTCTAAAATTTAATCCAAAAAAACCAGATTGGTTAAATAGAGATAGATTTGTTTTATCGGCTGGACACGGATCAATGCTTCTTTATTCACTTCTTTATCTTACGGGCTACAAAAGTGTTTCTATAGAGGATATAAAAAATTTTAGACAATTAGATTCTATTTGTGCAGGACATCCTGAGTATCACCCAGGATCTGGAATTGAAACTACAACTGGACCACTGGGTCAAGGCATAGCAAATGCTGTTGGTTTTGCACTAGCGGAGGAAATTTTAAAAAATAAGGTAGGTAAAAAAATTATAAATCATAAGACTTATGTTTTGGCTGGGGATGGATGTTTAATGGAAGGAATAAGCCATGAAGCATTAAGTTTTGCAGGTCATCTTAAATTAAAAAATCTTATTTTATTATTTGATAATAATTCAATATCAATTGATGGGCCAACTAATTTGGCAGTATCTGATAATACAAAAAAAAGATTTGAAAGCTATGGTTGGGATTATCTAGATATAAATGGACACGATGAAAAACAAATTTTTAGAGCGCTTAAAAAAGCACAAAAAGCAAAAAAACCTTTTGCTATTTCATGTAAAACAACAATTGGTTATGGCTCTCCAAACAAAGGTGGAAAAGCATCTTCTCACGGAAGTCCACTAGGCGAAGAAGAAATTAATTTGGTTAGAAAAAAATTAAATTGGAATTATAAACCCTTCGAAATTCCAAGTGAAATCAGAAAATTGTGGAAAGAAATTGGCGAAAAAGCATCTGAGAAAGCTGAAAAAGATGAGGCAAAATATCAAAAAGAAATTAAAAAGTTTGGTTGGTTAGGATGGTCAATATCAAGACATTTTAAAAATAATTACCCTCCTGGCTTCAAAAATCATAAGGATCAGATTAATCAATCAATTGAAAAAACAATGAAAAGCTATCTCAAAAACTTAGATCCTATTGCAACAAGAAGATCATCTGAAATGTTTTTAGAATTAGTTTCAACTTTACCAAACTTAATCGGGGGGTCAGCTGATTTGGCTGGTTCAAATAATACTAAAACAAAAAAACATAAAATAATTAAACCAGGAAATTTTAAAGGAAATTATATTCATTATGGAGTAAGAGAACATGCAATGTGCGGTATTATGAATGGTTTGTCTTTGCATAGTGGTTTAATACCTTATGGTGGAACATTTTTAATTTTCAGTGATTATTGTAAACCATCAATTAGATTAGCTGCAATGATGAAACAAAGGGTGATTTATATTTTCACTCATGACTCGATTGGACTTGGAGAAGATGGTCCAACACATCAACCAATTGAGCAATTAGCTAGTTTAAGATCAATTCCTAATTTAAATGTTTTTAGACCTGCAGATACAATTGAAACTTTTGAGTGCTGGCAATTAGCACTGGAAAGTAATGATTCACCAAGTGTAATTGCATTGTCTAGACAAAAAACAAATCCTTTAAGGAAAGAATATAGTAAAATTAATAAGTGCTCTAAAGGAGCATATGAAATAATGAGAACTGGGGAAAATATAAAAGTAATATTGCTTTCAAGTGGTTCTGAGACTAGTTTGGCTTGTGAAGTTAGCCATAAATTAGCCACAGAAAATATTTATTCAAAAGTTATATCAATGCCATGTCAAGAGTTATTTGACAAACAAGATGAGATCTACAAAAAAGAAATTTTCTCTGGAACAGAACTTTTGGTCTCTATAGAAGCCTCTGAAACTGAATTCTGGAAAAAATATACAGGTTCTAATGGAATGAATTTTGGTATAAATGATTTTGGAAAAAGTGCTCCCTACAAGGATATTTATGATCACTTTAAACTAAATTCTACAGATATAACTAAAGCGATAAAAAATAAAATATGAAAATAAAAATAGGAATTAATGGACTTGGTAGAATTGGTAGAATGGTTGTTAGATCAATTATAGAAGGTAAATATAATAACTTTGAGATTAAACATATTAACAATAGAGCTGGGCCTGAAATAAGCTCAAATTTGCTAAAGTATGATTCAGTACATGGTAAATTTAATTCCCAAATTAAGTTTAATAAAAATAAAATTACAATCGGAAAACATAAAATATCATTTTCTCAAGAGACTAATATCGTAAATATAAATTGGAGAAAGTATGGTGTTGATTATGTTTTTGAGTGTACAGGAAAATTTAACTCAAAAGAAAAACTTCTACCTCATCTAAAAAATGGTGCAAAAAAAGTTATTGTTTCTGCGCCTTGTAAGAATGCCGATAAAACTGTAGTTTACGGTGTTAATCAAAAATCCATAAGTAAGAATGATAAAATAATTTCTGCAGCATCTTGTACTACTAATTGTTTAGCGCCTGTAATAAGTGTTCTTCATAATAATTATAAAATAGAGCAAGGTTTTATGACAACAATTCATGCTTTTACTACCGACCAAAGGTTGTTGGATAATTCTCATAAGGATCCGAGAAGAGCAAGATCTGCATCACAATCGATAGTGCCAACATCTACGGGTGCATCAAAAGCAATTGGAGAGATCATACCTTCTTTAAAAGGTAAATTAGGAGGTGTAGCGATGAGAGTGCCGACTCCAAATGTCTCCTTAATTGAGTTGGTTTTTTGTACAAAAAAAGATTTGTCAGTTCAAAAAATAAATAGAAGTTTTTTAGATGCATCTAAAAAATCATTAAAAGGTATAATAGATATTACAAATGAAAAATTAGTATCAGTTGATTTCAATCACAACCCCAACTCAGCTATAGTTGATGCAAGCCTTACAAATATAATTGGCAAAAATATGGGAAAAATTTCAGCTTGGTATGATAATGAATGGGGTTTTTCTTGTAGAATGTGTGATTTGGCAGAATACATTCATAAAAAAATCTAATGAAAAGCATACAAAGTAAAGATTTAAATTTAAATAATAAAAAAATTTTAATTAGATTAGACCTGAATGTGCCTTTAAATGGCACAGCTATAATTGACACAAGTAGGATTGATAAAGTTATTCCTACATTACAATATTTATTAAAAAGTAAGGCAAAAATAATTATACTTTCACATATTGGAAGACCTAAAGGAAAATTTGTAAATGAGCTATCTTTGAAGCCTGTTTGTGATGAATTAGAAAAAAAATTAAATCAGAAAATATCCCTTATAAATCATAGTATTAAAAAAATAAAAATTGAGAGTTTTTTTTGTGAAAAAAAAAATATAGCAATGCTTGAAAATTTAAGATTTTTTAAAGAGGAAGAAAATGACGATATGATTTTTGCTAAAAATCTTGCTAATCTAGGTGATATTTATGTAAACGAGGCTTTTTCTTGTTCACATAGAAAACATGCATCAGTTCACTCAATTACAAAGTTTTTACCATCATACTCAGGTTTACAATTAGAGTCAGAGGTAAATTCGTTAAGTAAAATAACCTCGAATATAAAAAGACCAATAACTTGTATAATTGGGGGCTCTAAAATTTCAACAAAAATAACTGTTATTAAAAATTTAATAGATAAATTTGATAATATAGTTTTTGTTGGTGGAATGGCAAATAACATTCTTAAATTTAAAAAATATGAAATTGGAAATTCAGTTTATGAAAAAAATGCTGAAGTAATAGTTTCTGAAATTTTTAATATATCTGAAAAGAAAAACTGTAAAATTTTTTTCCCATTAGATGTGAGTACTGGGAAAAATGTTGATGAAAAACCGACCACTAAAAAATTACCGGAAATTTCCAACGATGATATGATTTTAGATATAGGACCTGAAACAATTAAAATGATTAAAAATATAATCAATAATTCAAATACAATTCTTTGGAACGGTCCCGCAGGTTATTTTGAAAATCCAGAATTTTCAAAAGGTAGTAAAGAAATTGCTGAACAAATTGTAAAAAGAAAAAAAGAAAATAAAATCTACTGCGTTTCTGGCGGTGGAGATACAGTCGCAGTTCTAAATTATTTTGGACTAGTTAAGGATTTTGATTTTGTTTCAACTGCTGGTGGAGCATTTCTTGAATTTCTTGAAGGAAAAGAGCTTCCTGGTATAAAGGCACTTAATTCATGACGGAATTGAAAAATATCGCAAAGAAAATCTTGGAAAAAGGCAAAGGAATTTTAGCTGCTGATGAGAGCACTGGTACAATGACAAAACGTCTTGAGGCGGTTGGAGTAACTTCAAGCCCTGATAACAGACTATTATTTAGAGAAACGCTTTTTTCTTCTGCGGCAATGAAAAGTTTCGTCGGTGGGGTAATTTTATACGATGAAACAATAAAACAAAAAAGTTTAACAAATAAAAAAATTCCAGAATTAATATCTAGTTCTGGAGCCGTTCCAGGTATAAAGGTTGATACTGGTGCAAAAATTCTTGCTAACTCTCCTGATGAGAAAATTACAGAAGGTTTAGATGGACTAAGAGAAAGATTAAAAGAATATTATCGATTAGGTGCTAGATTTACAAAATGGAGAGCCGTGTATTCAATTTCAGAGAATTATCCAAGTAAGCTGTCTATATATTCAAATGCACACGCTCTTGCAAGATATTCTGCATTGGTTCAGGAGTGTGGGATGGTTCCAATTGTAGAACCTGAAGTTCTTATGGATGGCAATCATAGTGCTGAAGAGTGTTTTAATAAAACTTCTGAAGTGATTAAAAAATGTTTTGATGAGCTTTTCAAACATAAGGTAGATCCCAGTGGTATAATTTTAAAACCAAATATGATTTTACCAGGCTCAAACTCTGAAAAAAAAATCAATACAAAAGAAATTGCAGAACTAACACTAAAATGTTTAAAAATGTCTGTTCCTTCTGAAGTTCCTGGAATTGCTTTTTTATCAGGTGGACAATCAGAATTTGAAGCTTCAAAAAATTTAAATAGTATTAATTTAATTAATGATACAAATTTCATAATGACATATTCTTATGGAAGAGCATTGCAACAAAGTGCTTTAAAATTTTGGGCAAAAGATATTCAGAATGTCAAAGGCACGCAGGAAGTGTTTAATCATAGAGCAAAAATGTGCTCGTTAGCTTCTAAGGGTAAATGGTCAGAAAATCTTGAGAAAATTTAAAAATTCAAAAAAAAAATTTATATATTTAATTTCTCCAAATAAAATAAATAATAATAACTTTTTTTTACATTTAGAGGAAATTTTTAAAACAAAAAAAATATCATTTTTTCAATTAAGATTAAAAAAAACTACAAAAAAAGATATTTTGGATATTGGAAAAAAAATTAAAAAAATTTGTATTAAATACAAAGTAAAATTTTTAATTAACGATGATCCTTTTTTGGCAAAAAAAATTAATGCAGATGGATGTCATATTGGACAAAAGGATATTTGCATTCAAAAAGCTAGAAAGATTTTGCCACGAAAAACTATTGGGATTACTTGTCACAATTCCAAAAAATTAATTAAAAAAGCTATTAAAGATAAAGCTGACTATATTGCTATCGGAGCTTTTTTTCCCTCAAAAACAAAGAAAATAAAATTTAGAGCAAATTTAAATCTTTTGAAATACGCAAAAAAATTTACAAAAATACCAATTATTTCAATTGGAGGAATAAACCTTAACAATTACAAAAAACTTTTATTGAATAAATCAAACTTTTTGGCTATCTCAGGCTATGTTTGGAAAAATAAAAAATACAAACCCAGAGAGGCAGTAGAAAAGTTAATATGAAAATAACAGCTAATGAAATTAGAGTTGGAATGCTTTTAGAATACGAAAATGATCTGTGGGAAGTTCTGAAAACACAGCATGTAAAACCTGGTAAAGGTGGAGCTTTTGCTCAGGTAGAAATGAAAAGTATAAATAAAAATACTAAATTAAATGAGAGATTTAGATCTAACGAAACTATTGAAAAAGCCTCCGTTGAGGAAAATAAATATAATTTTTCATACAAGGATGATAGAAATTATTATTTTATAAACACAAAATCTTTTGAACAAGTCGAAATAAAAAAAGAAATGATTGGTGAGAAAGGCAAAATGCTTAAAGAAAATTTAGAAGTATTAGTAAGTTTTCACAATGAGAATCCAATTATGATAAAATTACCTAATCAAGTACTATTCAAAGTAGATATGACGGATGCTGCTTTGAAAGGCCAAACAGTTTCATCCTCATATAAACCCGCAACTTTAGATAATGGGATTAAAATACAGGTTCCACCTTTTATAGAAATAGGTGATGAAATTATAATTGATACAAGAACATCTGAGTACGTCAAAAAAATTTAAAATTTAATGAACTCTATATCACCCAATTTAAATGTAATGATTAAAGCTTGTGAGAAAGCATCAAAATCACTCATTAGAGATTTTGGTGAAATAGAAAATTTGCAAGTATCAATGAAAGGTCCATCAGATTTTGTTACCAATGCAGACCGAAAAGTTGAAAAGATCCTAATAGATGAGCTTTTAAAAGCAAAAAAAAATTACTGTATTATTAGCGAAGAGGCTGGCTATGCAAAAAATACGGATGAAGACAATATTTGGATTATTGATCCTATTGATGGAACATCGAACCTTTTTCACGGAATTCCTCATTTTTCTATTTGTATAGCATTAAAATCCCATAACGTAATAACTGCTGGTCTAGTTTTTGATCCTATAAAAGATGAAATGTTCTTTGCAGAAAAAAATAATGGATCTTATTTAAATAACAAAAGAGTAAGGGTATCAAAAAGAAAAATTTTAAATGAATGTTTATTTGCTTCAAATAGCAAAAAAAAATATTTAAATGTTGAGCTTGCTAAAAGAAATTCAGGCAGTGCTGCATTAGACCTGGCATACGTTGCATCAGGTAGATTTGATGGATTTTTTCAAGAAAACTTAAATCTTTGGGATATTGCAGCAGGAGTTTTACTAATTCAGGAAGCTGGGGGCATAGTCAATAAAGCAGACATTAAAAAAATTAATGATATCGAAGTAATTGCATCCAATCCTAATATTAATGAAAAAATGGTTGAAATTCTAAATAAGTTTTAATTGTTTTATAAAAATCATTTGTTATAAATCTCGATATGAAAAAAAATTTACATCCAGAATACCATAAAATTAAAGTTGAAATGACTGATGGATCACAATTTGAGACAAAATCAACTTGGGGCAAGGAAGGTGATGTGCTCAAATTAGAAATAGATCCAAAATCTCATTCTGCATGGACAGGCGGTAAACAAAAAATTTTAGATAAAGGTAGAGTAAGTAAATTTAATAAAAAATTTCAGAACTTTAGATCAGATAAAAAATAATGACAAATGGACTTTTAATGCCAATGGCTACTGCTGTTTGGCTAGTTGAAAATACTTCATTAACTTTTAGACAAATTGCACAATTTTGTAATTTGCATGAAGTTGAAGTTCAAGGTATTGCGGATGGCGAAGTTGCAAAAGGCATAAAACCTTACAACCCTATTATGTCTGGACAATTAACAAGAGAAGAAATTAGTTTATCATCAAAAGATGAAAACAGGCCTTTAGAAATAAAAATTAATAACATTGAAATATCTGGTCAATCTGAAAAAGTGAAAAAATATATTCCATTATCAAAGAGACAAGATAAACCCGACTCTGCCTTATGGTTATTAAAGCATCACTCACAATTAAAAGATTCACAGATAGCAAAACTAGTGGGGATTACTAAGAATTCAGTAACATCAATTAGAAATAAAAGTTATTGGAATTTTAATAATCTTATACCTAAAGATCCAGTGTCTATAAATTTATTTACACAAAAAGATCTTGTCTTAGCATTAGAAAAAGCTGAAAGACGTATTAAAAGAGAAAAAAAAGAGAAGGAAAGGGCCAAACAGGCTAAAGGGTGAGTAACAAATTTTATAGACAAGAAATTTTTAAAATGCTAAGAACCATTTTTTTTGGAGGTGGTTATTAAAATAGATGTTAAAGATAACAATGTTGAACAAGCTCTTCGAGTTTTAAAAAGAAAACTACAAAGAGACGGTTTTTTTAAAATAATTCGTTTAAAAGATACTTACGAAAAACCATCGGAAAAAAAGAAAAGGATCCTGCAAGAAAATATTAAAAGGGTTAAAAAACTTAATAAGCTAAAAAATAGAATTTAATATCGCGGGGTGGAGCAGTCTGGTAGCTCGTCAGGCTCATAACCTGAAGGTCGGCGGTTCAAATCCGTCCCCCGCAACCAAAATCTAAAACTTTTAAATTATTATAAATTAATTTACCAAATTTAATTTTATTTGCTTTTGCTACAAAAATCGTAGTGTTTTTCAACAGTCATTAATTTTCATAATTTCATACCACAGAAAAATACAAAAAAATCAATTAAAAACCACAACTAATCATTAAAAATTCTGCGTTAACAATATTTTAAAAAAGATACGAAGATAACTCAAAAATTAATGTATATAAAATTTTTGACAATTCTCATAAAAATAAAAATTAAGTAAAAAATATACAGATAAATAAGATTAATTTTTTTTCTAAAATAAGCTTTGCTTAGATCCGTGTTTATTAAAGTAAATAATAAAATCATTAATAATGGATCATAGTATTTATGGTAAATCGTATTCTGGATATTTGAAGCAATTAAAATAATGAATATCAAAAGATTATTATAATTCTTTTTCGAGAAATACCAAATCAATCCAATAGACAAAAAACAAAAAAAATAAAAAATTAAATTATTTTTGGCTAAATAATTTGAAATTTGAAAAAAAATACCGCCACCTGTGTATTGCATAGAATAGTCAAAAAAAACTATGTTTAAACTCAAGAAAGCTAGAATAGCTATAATATTTTCTTTGAAAAAATTTAATATTTTTATGAGTATATTTTTATTAATTAAAAATGGTATACATTGAAACAAAATAATAGAACTAATAATTAATATTTTATTTGAAAAATTAAAATTTAATCCTATTGGATTATTTTCATCTAAACCTGGGGTGCCTGCAGTCAAAAAATTAATATCTAAATAAAATAAATAATAAAGCGCTGGAAGAGATAAAATTAAACAAATGAAACATATTAAAATTAGGTAACTTAATTTATGACTTTTGTAGTAATGATATAAAAAATAAAATATAAATAATGAAAAATTTGGGCTTATATAACTAGAAATTATTAAATAAACAATGTTTTTCCATAAGCTAATATTTGATTTGTTCTGTTGATATTTAATAAACTCATAAATTGAAAATAAAAAGAATATTAGTCCAGCTATTCTTGAGCTTGGCCAAATTGCTAATGATCGAAAAGTTGGTGATAAAAATATAGAGAAAGCTAAAATTAAAAGAATAGTTTTGTTAATTTCTTTAAATTTTAAACTTAAACATTTAAAAAAAATATAAATTAGTAAAATAGACAGATTTAAATGAAGAAATCTAATTATGTCGATTGGAACACCTATTTTTTTAAAAAAGCTTAAAAAAATTAAGTAAACAGGTGAATGCCTATGACCATAACTTTCATAATTTAAAAGAGTATCCTTAAAATTGTTTGATAGATCTATTATAGGAGGTAAATCCGTATATATCCAATCACCCTGAGCACCATAATTAAGGTTTTCATCAAAATAGAAACCAAAAATTAAAGATAAATATAATATTAAAAATGTAAAAAAAATATTTTTGTTCTTATATAAATCACTCATTAGATATATTTTGGAAATTAAATTTTAAAGTTTGACTTTTTACTATCTGTTAAAAATGTTTTGACTGTTTCAATTGTCAAATTTTTAAAAGTTTTCCCAAATTTTTCAATTTTTTCAATTATTGCTGGAGGAACAGTAATTAAATGACATTTAAGCTGTTTTGCTTGAATATAATTATAGGGTTCTCTAACACTAGCCCAAAGTATCTCAACATTTTTGTATTTTTTTGCCAATTTTAAACTTCTTTTAAATTCTGGGACTGGATCTTTTCCAGTATCACCTGCTCTTCCAGCAAAAATTGATATTATCACCCTTGTTTTCTTATTTATATTTTTCAAAATTTTTAATGTCTGTGTGGAATTGTAAACCGCAGTTATATTTAACTTTATATTTTCTTTGTTAAGAATATTTATAATTTTTCCACTAAATTTTCCTTTTGAATTACATACTGGTATTTTAACATAAACATTATTTCCTAGAGAGTTAAGTTTATAAGCTTGATCTAACATATTTCTATAATCATCTGCAAAAACCTCAAATGATATGGGTTTTTTTTTACAAATTTTTAAAATATTTTTACAATACATTTTATAATCTTTTGCTCCTGCTTTTCTCATTAAGCTAGGGTTAGTTGTAAAGCCCTTTACTATTGATTTTTTATTGAATTTTTTAATTTGCTTTATATCTGCGATATCACAAAAAATTTTTGTGCTCAAACTTTATCCTAAAGGTTTTTTGTTATTTCTTCAGTCATTTTTTTAGCGTCTGCAAATAACATTAATGTATTTTCTCGATAAAATAAATCGTTATCTATACCTGCGTAGCCTGGTGATAAACTTCTTTTTACAAATAATACTGATTTTGATTTTTCAACATCCAAAATCGGCATACCATAAATAGGACTTTGTGGATCTGTTTTAGCAACTGGATTAGTTACATCATTGGCACCTATGACATAAGCAACGTCACAATTTGCAAAATCATTATTTATATCCTCAAGTTCAAAAACCTCATCATAAGGAACACTTGCCTCAGCCAACAAAACATTCATATGCCCTGGCATTCTTCCAGCGACTGGGTGAATTGCATAAGAAACTTTAACTCCATTTTTTTTAAGTGAATCCACCATTTCCTTAAGTGCATGCTGTGCTTGAGCTACTGCCATACCATAACCTGGAACAATAATTACTGATGATGCATTCTTCATCAAAAATGCAGCATCGTCAGCATTACCACTTTTAACAGGTTTTTGTTCTGTAGATTTTTTATTTGAAGTATCGTCTGTTGCACCCCATCCTCCTAATATAACATTAAAAAACGATCTATTCATTCCTTTGCACATTATGTAGGATAATATAGCTCCTGATGAACCGACCAAAGCTCCAGTTATAATCAAAGCAGTATTTTCAAGCGTAAAACCTATACCAGCAGCAGCCCAGCCAGAGTAAGAATTTAGCATTGATATTACGACTGGCATATCAGCACCACCAATAGGTATAATTAATAAAATACCAACTAGAAATGATATGAGTATTAAAGACCAAAATAAATTTTCAGATTGTGTTTTACATAGGTAATATATTAACCCAACCAGTAGAATTCCTAATACAAGATTTAAAAAATGCTGCCCAACAAATGTAATTGGGGAACCAGACATTATTCCTCTTAGTTTCAAAAATGCTATTATAGATCCTGTAAACGTAATTGCACCGATTGCTGCACCTAGCGACATTTCAACTAAACTTGCAATTTTTATATTTCCTGGATAACCAAGGTCAAATATCTCAGGATTTAAAAAAGCAGAAATTGCTACAAACACTGCAGCTAAACCTACTAGACTGTGAAAGCCTGCCACTAATTCTGGCATAGCAGTCATGGGAATTTTAAATGCAATAAATGCTCCAAGTGTACCACCTATAATTAAAAAAATAATTAAATAAACAAATCCAATTGAGAAATTCCCAATTGAGATTATTGTAACACTTATTGCAATTATCATTCCAATAATTCCGTATAAGTTACCTTGTCTTGAGGTTTCGGGCGAAGATAATCCTCTAAGAGCTAAAATGAATAATACTCCAGAAACTAAGTAAAAAATTGCTAATAAATTTGCTGACATAATTATTTATCTTTTTTCTTCTTTTTGTACATTGCTAACATTCTTTGAGTAACCAAAAAGCCCCCAAATATATTTACTGCTGCTAAAATTATGGCTAGATAGCCGAATATACTGGCAGTATTAAAAACTTCATTAGAGTTACCAGCTAATGATGCAATTATAGCACCAACTATTATTACTGATGAAATAGCATTTGTTACTGACATTAAAGGTGTATGAAGAGATGGGGTAACACTCCAAACAACATAATAACCTACAAATATAGATAGAATGAATATACTTAATCTGAATATAAAAGGATCTAATTCCATAATCACTTATTTTAAAAATGTATTTTTTATAATTTCATCCTCTAAATTAATATTAATTTTTTTGTTTTCTTTATCATAAAGATTTGAGACAAAATTAAATAAATTTTTTGCATAAAGGTTGGATGATGATACTGGAAGTTTATTAAGTATATTTTTTTCTCCCATTATTTTTACTCCATTTTTATCAATTATTTCATCAACTTTTGTGTATGCTGTATTTCCACCTTGAATAGCAGCTAAGTCATAAATAACTGAGCCAGATTGCATATTTTCTATCATACCCTCTTTAATAATTATTGGAGCCTTTTTTCCAGGTATCAAAGCAGTACAAATAACAATATCAATTTTTTTTAAAGTTTCAGATAAAAGTTCCTCCTGTTTTTTCTTAAAATCTTCAGACGTTTCCTTAGCATAACCACCCTCCGTCTCAAGATTTTCTGATCCCTCTACAGTTAAAAATTTACCTCCTAAACTCTCGACTTGTTCTTTAGATGCCATTCTTACATCTGTTGCAAAAACAACTGCACCCATTCTTTTTGCTGTAGCAACAGCCTGTAAACCAGCTACACCTGCACCAACCACTAAAACTTTTGCAGCAGGAACAGTTCCAGCTGCTGTCATCATCATTGGTATTGCTTTTTCAAAAAAAGCAAATGCCTCAAGAACAGCTTTATAACCTGCGAGATTTGCTTGGGATGATAAAATATCCATAGATTGAGCTCTTGTTATTCTTGGAAGTAATTCCAAAGAAAATATATTTACTCCGTTGGATTTTAATTTTTCAATTTTATCCTTATTTAGAGAATAGTTTAGTGAGCCAATTAAAATTTTTTCTTTATTTAAAAATGAAAAATCATTTTCATTAATCAGATCTAACTGAATTAGAATATTTGAATTTTTCATTACTTCTTCTTTCGATGAAAGAATTTTAGCACCAGCGTTCTCGAAGGAATCATCGCTAAAACCTATATGATCACCATATCCTTTAACTATATTCACCTCTAGTCCAAGGTTAGTATATTTTTTAATTATGTCTGGCACTAAAGAAATTCTTTTTTCCAAGCCTTTATTTTCTGAAATAGAACCGATAATCATCTAATTTTTTATAATAAGAAAATTGCCATAAGAACTAATACGCCGATTACTGCTACGGTCCCCCAAAGTACAAATTTTGTGAAATTGTCCCAGGTTTTTTTATGATTCTCATTATCCATTTATTTTTGTCTTGCTTTAAATTTTGGATTTTTTTTATTAATTATATAAACTCTGCCTCTTCTTCTAACTAATTTAGAGTTTAGATCTCTTTTTTTTAATGATTTTAATGAGCTTTTAATTTTCATATTTTCAAGACTTTTACTTATTTAAGTTTACTTGGTCAATAAAAGAATTGTTGCATCTGCATATAAAATACTAAATAATTTAATAAATGGACTTCAGTATAATTATTAATACACATGATCAGTCAAAGTTCTTGAGTGAATGTATAAAAACTTGCTTAAATCAAAACTATTCTAGTTATGAGATAATTGTTGTAGACACTTCAACAAGACCTTCGAAGGATAAATATAAAAATGTTAAAAAATTAAAATACTTTCATATTAAAGAAAAATTTAAAAAATTCCCAGTTTTAAATCAAATATACCAAATTCAATATGGATTTTTCAAATCTAAAGGAAAATATATTTGTCTCTTGGATGGAGACGATAAATTCTCATATTTGAAGTTATATAAATTATCAAAAACATTTAGTCATACTAAAACGAAAATCATTCAAGATGTTCCCTCTTTATTTTCAAATACTTCTAAAAAAAAAGCTAAAATTAAATCCTATAAAAATAATATTTTTTTTAAAAAAATTTTAATTAGTTGGCCACAAATTTTTGGAACAAGTGCAATATCTTGTAGTAGAGAAATACTTGATAAATTTTTTAAGAAAGGAAAACCTTTTTATTGGAAATATTTAGCTATAGATATAAAGTTAATATTATTTGCCTACACACAATTTGATTTGATTACAATACAAAGGGGGCTTACTATGAAGAGAATACATAATAATAACTTAGATAAAACTTTCTCAAATTTAATATCTACTTCATTTTGGAAAAGAAGAAAAATGCAAATTGAATACAACTTTTTTTTAAAAAGAAAAAATGATTTAAATATAGATTATATTGTTACAAAGATTATAAATTTAATTTTTTAGCCTGGCAACGTCCTACTCTTCCATGTCTTAAGACAAAGTACCATCGGCGCAGAAAGGCTTGACTTCCGAGTTCGGAATGGGATCGGGTATTACACTTTCGCAATAATCACCAGGCAGCAAACTTATATAAAAAAACTAAAAAAAAGCAATTATAAATTAATTGTTAATTTCAATGAATTTTTTAACATAATCTTTAAGTTTAATTTTTCCAAAGTATTTATACACTTTGTTTGAAAGATTCATATTTGTGAGAGCTGATGCGTATCTTTCTCCAGCTCTTTTGGGAAGATATTTTATTTTCTTTTTAAATAATTTTGCAACTTCTAATATTGTATAACTTTCTTTATTTGAAATACTATAGTGTCTACACATATTATTTTTCCACGCCCTAAGACAAATCTCAACTGTATCATTTATATGCGTAAATCTTCTTGATTGAGATCCTGGTTTTACAACTGGTAAAGCTTTATTTTTTTTGAAACATTCCTCGAATATACCAATAACGGTTGCCATATTTCCTTTTGAAATTTGTTTTGGACCATACACATTGTAAAAATAAACAATTTCATATTTAAAATTAAACCACTTTTTTAAGTTTTCTAACAATTCTAGGTTTTTAGATTTTGTAAATGCATAAGGAGATAGGTTTTTGTCTTTACCTCTATTACCTAAAGAGGCAGACGTTGCACTATATATAAGTTTAATTTTATTTGTTAAACAAAAATTAAAAACAGCATTTGTTCCTATTGTATTTGAAGATAAACATTTATCCATTTTTAAAAAACTTTGGTATATCCTGGCAAATTCCCCAAAATGAAATATCGCATTAATTCTTTTGGGGTTTTTTAATAATAAAGAAATGTTTTTTGTATCTGATTTTAAATATTTTACTCTTTTATCGTTTATATGGTTTTTATTTGACCCAGAACTATAGTCGTCAATTGATATAATTTTATATTTTGTTTTGTCTAACAATAAACGAATTAAATTTGATCCAACAAAACCTGCGCCCCCGGTAACTACAATCATATCTTTCTTGCTCATATATTTAATCACTTATATTTTTTTAAAAAATCTCTGTATGTAATATCAAATCCTTCATTTAATGAATATTTAGCTCTCCAGCCATATTTTTTGGCTAATTTAACATCTAAAACTTTTCTATAAACTCCATCCGGTTTTTTACGATCGTATTTTACTTTCACTTTTAATTTGAGTTTTTTGATTAAAAAATTTACATAATCCTTAATTCTCATATCTTTCCCAGTTCCAATATTTATCAATGTCTCCTTGGTTTTTTTTTTCATAAAATAAACACACGCATCAGCAATATCATCTACAAAAATCAATTCTCTAAGAGGATTTCCACTACCCCAAACATTAAAGAATTTTTTATTTTTTATTTTACATTCATGGGCTTTTTTAATTAGAGCAGGGAAAAAATGAGAATTTAGAGTGTGATAATTATCATTGGGTCCATACGCATTGGTCGGCATCAAAGAAATATAATTTGTGTTGTATTGTTTATTATAAGCTTGACACATTTTAATTCCAGCAATTTTTGCTACTGCATATGGTTCATTAGTTTCTTCAAGTTTTCCATTTAAAAGATATTTTTCTTTTATTGGTTGCTTAGATTTTTTTGGATAAATACAGCTGGATCCCAAAAAAATAAGTTTTTCGACTTTATTTTTAAAACTAGCATGAATTAAATTATTTTGAATTTGTAAATTCTCATAAATAAAATCTGCACCATGAATATTATTATGATAAACGCCACCTACTTTTGCAGCAGCAATAATTACTACATTTGGTTTTTTTTTTTTAATGAAATTGAAAACGTGTTCTTGATTTAGTAAATTTAACTTCTTTTTATCAATAGTTATTATATTTTTATATTTTTTTTCAACTAGTTTTCTGAAAATTGCAGAACCAACTAGACCTTTATGACCAGCTAAAAAAACTTTCATGTATAAGAAATTTTATTTAATTCAGACTGAACCATCTCAGAAATTAACATATCCACATTGGTTTTTGGTTTCCAATTTAATAGTTTTCTTGCTTTTTTTGCACTACCAAGAAGATTATTAACCTCCAAAGGTCTGTAATAAGCTTTATCACAAGCAATAATTATTTTCCCATTTTTATCCACTCCCCTTTCGTTAAATCCCTTACCTTTCCAAAAAACCTTCATATCTAATTTCTTAGCTACTTTATTAATAAAATTTTTAACAGTGGTTTGCTTTCCAGTTGCAATTACAAGATCTTGAGGTTTTTTTTGCCTTAACATTAACCACATTGCCTCTACATAGTCTTTTGCATGTCCCCAATCTCTTTTCGCATAAAGATTACCTAAGTATAATACTTTTTGTTTTTTTAATTTAATTTTGCACATTGCCTGAACTATTTTTTGGGTTACAAAAGTTTCCCCTCTTCGAGGACTTTCATGATTGAATAAAATTCCATTACATGCAAAAATATTATAAGCTTCTTTATAGTTTATCGTTATCCAATGTGCGTATAGCTTAGCAACACCATAAGGACTTGCTGGGTGAAAATTAGTATTCTCATTTTGTGGAGTTTGTTCATTTCTTCCATATAACTCTGACGTACCAGCCTGATAATACTTTGTTTTTTTTTCTAGTTTATTAAATCTTATAGCTTCTAAGATTCTCAATGCACCTAAAGCGTCCGCGTTAGCAGTATATTCAGGCGACTCAAATGATACTTGTACATGAGATTGTGCTGCCAGATTATAAATTTCATTTGGTTTAATTTGCTTTACTAATCTAGTAACTAATAATGAGTCAGTAATGTCCCCATAATGTAAAATCAAATTCCTTTTTTTTAAATGTGGGTCTTGATAAATATGATCAATTCTTCCTGTATTTATTGAAGAGGATCTTCTTTTAACACCATGCACAACATAATTTTTTTTTAACAAAAGCTCAGCAAGATAAGACCCGTCTTGACCGGTGATACCAAAAATTAAGGCTACTTTTTTCATTAAATCTAAGAGTATTTATTTTTAATTCTTAAAAAATATTTAACAATTTCAATTAATATAAGCAATCCATCTTTTAAAGCATTAACTTTTTTTTTACCACCAATTCTTTTTCTTTCGTAACTTGGCAAGCAAATATACTTTAATTTAAGCAATTTCGATTTGATGGGTAGTTCAACACATATCCTGAAATCTGAACTTTTTAGGTCAAGTTTTTTAAGGGAGGAGGTTTTACCTAATATATAAGTATAGAGTATATCTGTTATCTTTAAACCAAAAAAAATATTTCCAAGAAAAGTAAAAAAATAATTTCCTACAAACGTAACTAAATCATCATCTTCACTACCCCCACCTGGTTTTTGATATCTTGATCCAAAAATTAAATCAATATCTTCACATAAACTTTTCATTTCTTTTAAATATTTTGGGTCCATTGATCCATCGGCATTAATAATACATGAAAATTTTGTTTTAGAATTATTAATACCCTCAATCAAAGCATTTCCATAACCATTATTAATTTGTTCAAAAATTTCAATTCCATGAAAATTTGTTAAAACATTTTTTGTCTCAATATCTTCTTTTTGTAATACTACCATCTTATGACAATCAATATTTTCGATTTCTCTCAAAAAAGTTGGCAATGACTCAGCCTCTTTTTTAGCAGGAATAATCAAAGTTAATTCTTTCATAAGTTAAATTTTGAAAGATCTATTACAACAAATGTATTCAAAAGTCTTTCTAAATTTCATTTTACATTTAAGTACTTTCAGGAAGTTATTTCTAAAAAAATTAATTATTTTAATTTTATTTTGCCTATCGAACAGTGAAATT